>NZ_JBXUOW010000086.1:0-17879 GCF_057196645.1 Micromonospora sp. ATLC16 | reverse complement strand
CCGAGGACGAACCGCCCGCCCCCCCCGCGCCCCCCGCCCCCCCCCCCCCCCCCCCCCCCCCCCCCCCCCCGCCCCCCCCCCCCCCCCCCCCCCCCCCCCCCCCCCCCCGACCGGTACGCGTCGGTCGTCAGTTCTGCGGGGTGTCACCGTGTCCGCGCGGATGCCGCCACCGGTCGTTGGGTTGCGCCTCGCGCTGCGCGCCCAGCGGGTTGTCCTCCGGCTCGTCGGTCTCCTCGAAGCTCGGCCGGCGTACCTCCTCCGGCTCCGGCACGTCGACCGGCCGGGCGCCGGACTGCGGCGCGGGCTGGTACGCGACGGCCTCCCGCGCGCCGTGCGCTCCCTCGGCACTCGGTGACTCCGGCATGTGCACCTCCCGGCGGATCTCGTCGCGGAACTCCTGTGGCGGCCGGGTGGTCCGTTGGGGAAGGTCGCGGCCCAGGTCGGAGACGAGTTCGCCGTACTTGGCATCGAACGCGGGCCGCTCCGAGCGGATCCGGGGCATCCGGTCGAAGTTGCGCAGCGGTGGCGGGCAGGTGGTGGCCCACTCCAGGGAGTTGCCGAAGCCCCAGGGATCGTCCACCGCCACCTCGGCGCCGTAGCGCCAGGACTTCCAGGCGTTCCACATGAAGAACAGGGTGGACGTGCCGAGCACGAAGGCGAAGATGCTGGAGATCGTGTTCAGTGTGGTGAACCCGTCGGTGGGCAGATAGTCGGAGTATCGCCGCGGCATGCCCTCGTTGCCGAGCCAGTGGTGCACCAGGAAGGTGCCGTGGAACCCGATGAACATGGTCCAGAAATGCAGCTTGCCGAGCCGCTCGTCGAGCAGGCGACCGGTCATCTTCGGCCACCAGAAGTAGAAGCCGCCGAAAAGCGCGAAGACCACGGTACCGAAGACCACGTAGTGGAAGTGGGCGACGACGAAGTACGTGTCCGTGACGTGGAAGTTTGCCGGCGGGCTGGCCAGCAGTACGCCGGTGAGCCCGCCGAACAGGAAGGTGACCAGGAAGCCGACGGCGAACAACATCGGCGTCTCGAAGGTCAACTGGCCCTTCCACATGCTGCCGACCCAGTTGAAGAACTTCACCCCGGTCGGCACCGCGATCAGGTAACTCAGGATGCTGAAGAACGGCAACAACACCTGACCGGTGGCGAACATGTGGTGCGCCCAGACCGTCATCGACAGCACGGTGATCGCGGTGGTGGCCAGCACCAGACCGGTGTAGCCGAAGATCGGTTTGCGGGAGAAGACCGGGATGATCTCGCTGATGATGCCGAAGAACGGCAGCGCGATGACGTAGACCTCGGGGTGGCCGAAGAACCAGAACAGGTGCTGCCACAGCATCGGCCCGCCGGTGTCGGGGTTGTAGACCTGCGCGTCGAGCAGCCGGTCGGCGCTGAGCGCCAGCAGCGCGGCGGCCAGCAGCGGGAAGATCAGGATCACCAGCACGCTGGTGAAGAGCATGTTCCAGGTGAAGATCGGCATCCGGAACATGGTCATGCCCGGCGCGCGCAGGGTCAGGATCGTGGTGATCAGGTTGACCGCGCCGAGGATGGTGCCCAGACCGGACACCACCAGGCCGATCACCCACATGTTCGCGCCCACTCCGGGGGAGTTTTCGACGGTGCTCAACGGCGTGTACGCGGTCCAGCCGAAGTCGGCCGAGCCGCCCGGGGTCAGGAACCCGCCGACCACCATCAGCCCGCCGAACAGGTAGAGCCAGTAGGCCAGCGCGTTGAGCCGGGGGAATGACACGTCCGGCGCACCGATCTGGATCGGCACGATGTAGTTGGCGAAGCCGAACGCCGCCGGGGTGGCGAACATCAGCAGCATCACCGCGCCGTGCGAGGTGAAGAGTTGGTTGTACTGCTCCGGGGCGAGAAACTGCAGACCTGGCCGGGCCAACTCGGCCCGGATCACCATGGCCTCGATCCCGGCCAGCATGAAGAAGCCGAACGAGGTCAGCAGGTAGAGCAGGCCGATCTGCTTGTGGTCGGTGGTGGCCAGGAACCTGACCAGCTTTCCACCCGGAAGCGGCCTGCGCAGCGGTCCGGGATAGCCGCCGAACCGGGCCGGGGCAAGGATCGCCGGGCCCCGGTCCTGTCCGGGTTCGGTGGTTACCCGTTTGGGCATGAGCGCTCACCTGCGTTGACGATGGAAAGGGACGGGCGTGGTTACCCACCCCGTCGACCATGTAACCAGGCGAGAGCGGTAATTTCGGTCAATTCGCGGGTAGTGTGGCCCAGACGGCCTTTCCAGCGCCGGCCGGTGCACTGCCCCAACGGTGGGTCAGCTCGCGTACCAGCAGCAGCCCCCGACCGCCCTCGTCGCGCTGCCCGGCCGCGCTGGGCCAGGCCGCCGCGCTGCTGCCGTCGATCACGGCCAGGTGCAGCCAGGGCCGGCGCAGGGTCACCGTGACCTGCATCGGGGTACCCGCGTGCCGGACCACGTTGCCGACCAGCTCGCTGAGCACCACCGAGGCCGGACCGACCGCCTCGGGCAGGTTCCACCGGGCGCAGGCGTCGGCCACCAGTTCCCGGGCCCGCCGACAGGCCGCCGCCACCGGGTCCAGGCGCAGCCGCAGCCGGGTCACGGCGGAAGCGCCGGCGAACCGGCTCGCCTCGTCGCAACTGTTCCGCATCGGCACCACCCGGCAGGCCGTGGAGCCGGTCAGCAGGGCGGCGGCTTCCGGGCGCGGTGCGCAGAGCACCAGCGGCACCACCGGCCAGTCTGCGGCCCGACGCGCCACGGCGGCGAAGACGGACACCGCCAGCTGCTCCTGCACGGCCAGCTCGGTCAGGTCGACCACCAGCGCGTCGGGCTGCCGGGCCAGACACTCCTCCAGATGCGCGTACACCGCCCGCATCGAGATCATGTCGAGGGTGCCGGCCAGACGCACGACGGTGACCTGTGCTCCGTCGTGCACCTGGCAGGTGATCCGGCTCGCCATCTCCACCCTCGTCTCGGCGGTCTCGCAGAGACTGGCAGGTACCCGGCCCTCCACCGGGTGAAACGCAACCGTGCGGCCGGACACGTCTTATGCTGCGGCGACCTGTCGTCGCGGCAGCTGGTGCTGCAACTCCGCCAGCGGGGGCCGCTCCTCCACGGTGACGTCGCTGACCACGATCTCCCGGTCCAGGTTCGGCAGTGCGTCCGAGCCGCCCCGGCGGAACTGGGTCAGCAGGGCGGTGGGCAACACGTCCGAATTCGCCCAGCCCCGGCGCTGCAGGCGCGACCAGGCGGTGAGCATGATCTGGGCGGACATCCGGCCCAGCGCGGCGGTGTCCTGGTGCCGGTGCTTACGCTCGCCGAGATCCACCTGGGCCAGGGCGTCCAACCCGACGAGTTCGAGCAGGTCGATCAGCATGGCGGTCTCCACGCCGTAGCCGGAGACGAACGGCACCCGCGACAGCACCTCCCGGCGGCCGGCGTACTCACCGGCGAGGGGCTGCACGAACCCGGCCAGTTCCGGCCAGAACAGGTTCAGCATCGGCCGGGCCATCAGCTCCGTCACCCGGCCGCCGCCGTCGGCCTCCACCCCGCTGCTGCTGACCAGGGGCCGGTGGTAGAACCCCTTCACGAAGTCGACCGACGGGTCGGTCAGCAGCGGGCCGAGCAGCCCGGTGACGAAGTGCGGCCGGAACTCGCGCAGGTCGGCGTCGACGAAGGCGACCACGTCGCCCTCCGCCGCGGCCAGGCCGGCCCAGAGCGCGTCTCCCTTACCGGTCAGCCGGGGCAGCCCACGGGTCATCGCGTCCTGGCCGACCACCTCGGCGCCGGCGGCCCGGGCCACCGCCGCAGTGCGGTCGGTGGACCGCGAGTCGACCACGATCAGCTCGTCGACCAGCGACACCCGGTCCATCAGGTGCTCGCGGATGGTCGCCACGATCGCCCCGACGGTGGCCTCCTCGTTACGCGCCGGTAGCACCACGCTGACCCGGCTGTCACCCTTGGCCCGCAGGAGCCGTCGGGTCGGCCAGTCGGCCGCCGAGGTGGTCCGATAGGTGGCCCAGGCCTCTACCACAGGCGAGACAAGAGATTCGTTGTTGCGCACATGCACCCCCTCGTCGGCGGGAAGACCGGGAGATGGATTTCCCAGCACCCCGCACGCTAACCGGATCGGTCCCCAGCTTGATCACAAGCGTGCTCCGGTCACGTTCCCGGCTGATGAACCTTTGATTGCGTCCACCAGCCAGGCCCGATTTTCGCGTCCGTGCACCTCTGGCCTCGCTTATGCGCTGGACGTCCGCTATGTCGAGAGGGCGAGCGCAAGATTGCGCGGATTCGGGCGGGCGGGCGGGACGCTCAAGATCGGCCCGGTCGCGTACCGTTGCGGCTCATGGGTGTGTCGCAACGGTTGAAGACCAGGTTCCGCCGGTTCCTCCAGCGCCCGGGGACCACGGTCGATCTGGGCCCGCTGGAGAAGCTGCTGCCGGTCATCGAGACCCGCGAGGAGGAGATCTCGGCGTTCGACGACGCCGAACTCACCGAGGCGGCGACCGCGGCGTCGAGCTACGAGGAGATCTGTGCGCTCGGCCGCGAGGCGGCCCGCCGCGGCATCGACCAGCGTCCGTACGATGTCCAGCTGTTGGGCGCCATGTCGCTGCTCTCCGGCAAGGTTGCCGAGATGGCCACCGGTGAGGGTAAGACGCTCACCGCTGCGATCGCCGCGTACGGGCACGTCCGGCTGGGCAACGGGCCGGTGCACGTGCTGACCGTCAACGACTACCTGGCCCGCCGCGACGCCCAGTGGATGGAGCCGATCTACACCCTGCTCGGGCTCACCGTCGGCTGGGTCAACGAGGCGTCCACCCCGATCGAGCGGCGAGCCGCGTACGCCTGCGACGTCACCTACGTCTCGGTGAGCGAGGCCGGCTTCGACTTCCTCCGCGACCAGCTCGTCACCGACATCGAGGACCGGGTGCAGCGCCCGCTGCGTACCGCGATCGTCGACGAGGCCGACTCGATCCTGATCGACGAGGCCCGGGTGCCGATGGTGCTCGCCGGCTCGGTGCCCGGCGAGCAGGACCCGGTCCACGCCGCCGCGGCGCTGGTGCGCGGTCTGCGCAGGGGCAGGCACTACACGGTGGCCGAGGACGGCCGGAGCGTCGCCTTCACCGCCACCGGTCTGGCCGCCGTCGAGGCCAAGCTCGGCATCGACCTGTACGACGAGGAGAACGTCGAGCAGCTCTCCGCGGTCAACGTGGCGCTGCACGCGCACGCCCTGCTGCACCGGGACGTGGACTACATCGTCCGGGACAACACGGTCGAGCTGATCGACGAGATGCGGGGGCGGGTCGCCCAGCGCCGCCGCTGGCCCGACGGGCTCCAGGCGGCGGTCGAGGCCAAGGAGGGGCTGGACGCCACGGCCGAGGGCGAGGTGCTGGGCACCGTCGCCGTGCAGGCGTACGTCGGGCTCTACCCGGTGGTCTGCGGGATGACCGCCACCGCGGTGCTCGTCGGCGACCAACTGCGGGAGTTCTTCGGCCTGGAGGTCGCGGTGATCCCGCCGAACACCCCGTGTGTGCGGGTCGACGAGCCGGACCGTATCTACGCCACCCGGGCGGAGAAGGAGGAGGCGCTGATCGACGAGATCCGGCGCTGCCACGCCGACGGGCGCCCGGTGCTGGTCGGCACGCTGGACGTCAAGGAGTCCGAGCAGCTGGCGGCCGGGCTCAACGCCGCCGGGGTGCCGTGCGTGGTGCTCAACGCGAAGAACGACGACGAGGAAGCGGCGATCATCGCCGAAGCCGGCGCGTACGGCACGGTCACCGTCTCCACCCAGATGGCCGGCCGGGGTGTGGACATCCGCCTCGGCGGCAGCGACCAGGCCGACCGGGAGCGGGTCGCCGAGCTCGGCGGTCTCTACGTGATCGGCAGTGGCCGGCACGACAGCCGCCGCGTCGACGACCAGCTTCGTGGCCGGGCCGGTCGGCAGGGCGACCCCGGTGGCTCGGTCTTCTACGTCAGCCTGGAGGACGACCTGGTCGTCCGCCACGCCGGTGACACCGTGCCGCCGTCACCCCGGATGAACGCCGACGGCCTGGTGACCGACCCGCAGGTGGACTACGCCGTCGAGCATGCCCAGCGGGTCGCGGAGGGGGTCAACCACGAGATCCACCGCAACACCTGGCGCTACAGCGTGGTCGTCGAGCAGCAGCGCAAGGCCCTCGCCGAGCGGCGGGAGCGGCTGCTCACCAGCGACGTCGCGGCCCTGATGCTGCTGGACAAGATGCCGGAGAAGGCCGGCGAGATGGACGAGGACCTGCTGGCCCAGGTGGCCCGGTCGATCGCCCTCTACCACCTCGACCGGCTGTGGGCGTCGCACCTGGCCGAGCTGTCGGAGGTCCGCGAGGGAGTGCACCTGCGGGCCCTGGGACGACTCGATCCGCTCGACGAGTTCCACCGGGCCGCGGTGCCGGCCTTCACCGAGCTGGTGCCGGCGATCGAGGCGCGTACCCTCGCGACCTTCGCCGAGACCGAGTTCGACGAGGACTGGGAGCCCGACGCGGCGGAACTGGTCCGCCCGAGCGCCACCTGGACGTACCTCGTGCACGACAACCCGTTCGGCTCCGAGCTGGACCGGCTGATCGCCTCGGTCGGGCGACGACTCAGCGGGGCCGGCGCCCGCTGAGTCGTCCGGTCCGGCCCACACCTGCCGGTGGCACCCGTACCCTGGGAGGGGCCCCGGTTTGCGCCGCTTCGACCGTTGTCGGCGCGGGTAGTAGGGGCGATCGTGATGTCCAGGGCGGCTCCAGCGCGGGGGCCCAGTCGAGGAGGATGCGGGTGACGACGCTGACCGGGCGTACGGGAGCCGCGGGCTCGTGAACCTGGAGACGCGTACACCGCTGACGGAGCCGCTCGGCGTGTTGGAGACGGCTGCCCTGCTGCGGGAGTTGACCGCCGGGCTGATCGCCGTGGACGACTTCGACGCGGCGCTGTCCGCGCTGGTCCGGATCACCCGGGACGCCCTCGGCGGCGTGGCCTGGTGCGGGTTCACCGCCCTGCGGGCCGGCGAGCCGGCCGGCGTGGCCGCCTCTGAACCCCGGCTCAGCGGCCTGGACGACCTGCGGTACGGTCCGGACACCCCGGCGATGGAGGCGATCCGCCGCCGGGAGATGGTCGGCGCGGAGGAACTGGCCACCGAAGCGCGCTGGCCGGACTGGACACCGCAGGCCCGCGAGCTGGGCGTACGCGGGGTCGTCTCGGCCCCCGTCGACATCGATGACCAGGTGATCGGCGCGGTCAACCTGTACGCCGCCCAGCCCGACGCGCTGACCCCCGGCCACCAGCTGACCGCGATGCTGCTGGCCGAACACGCCAGCCTGCTGCTGGCGGCGGTGCGCGACCGGGAGAAGCGCGCCGCGCTGATCGGGCAGCAGGACAGCGCGCTGCTCAACGAAGGCGTGGTCGGTCAGGCGGTCGGCGTCATCATGACCCAGCGCGGCTGCCCCGCCGAGGACGCCCTCGACGTGCTGCGCAGCGCGGCATCGTCGCTGTCGATCCCGCTTCGGGAGGTGGCGGAGCGGCTCGTCAGCACGGTCTCGCGGCCCCGGGACAACTGACCGGGGCGTGTCGTTTCGCCCGGGTGGCGCCCGGGTAGCACCCTGGACTGATGGACTGAACCTATCCAGGGGGACCACGATGCAGAGCCGGCTGCGGGTGCAGGGACACCCCATCCAACCGATGCTGGTGACCTTTCCGTACGGGCTCTTCGTCTGTGCCGCCATCTTCGACCTCGCCGACGTGGTCGGCGGGCCGGCCTTCGTCGGTGAGGTCGGCTACTGGACGGCGGTGGCCGCGCTGGTGACGGCGGCGTTGACCGCGGTGGCCGGGATGGTGGACCTGTGGGACGTGCCGCCCGACCGGACTCGCTACACGGCGATCAGCTTCAATGTCGTCAACGCCGGCATGGCCGGGCTTTTCCTGCTCTCCTGCCTGGTTCGGGCGGACGCGACGGACCGCGGTGCCACCCCGGCGCTGCTGGTCGTCGAAGTTCTCGGCCTCGTCGTCGGTGGAGTGGGCGTCCACCTCGGCGCGCGGCTGATGCGTCACTTCGACAGCACCCGGCCCGAGACGACAAGCGTCGAGTTCGTGCACGGCGTGGACGCCCCCACCGTCGAGGTCGTACGCCCCCGTCCGTAGCCGCCCGGATGCTGCTGCGCCCGACGGCGTCGGCGCCGACGCTCCGTCGGATAACGCGTTGCCGGAGCGGTCCCGGCCGGCCAGCCTGACACCCGTGTCGGAAGAGACGAGCTTCGAGGATCTGATCGCCGAGGGTGCCGCCGCCCCGGTCGACGGGTGGGCGTTCGACTGGCTCGCCGGGCGGGCCACCGAGGAACGTCCACCCTGGGGATACGCGCGGCTGGTCGCGGCGCGGATGGCGCGCGCCGACGCGGCGTTGGACATCGACACCGGCGGGGGAGAGGTGCTGGCCGAGGTGCCCCACCCGCCACACCTGCTGGTCGCGACCGAGGCGTGGCCGCCGAACGTGCCGGTGGCGCGGGCCAACCTGGCAGCACTCGGGGCGAGCGTGGTGGCGGTGCACGCCGACGCGCCGCTGCCATTCGGTGAGGCCACCTTCGACCTGGTGGTCAGCCGGCATCCGGTGCGCACCGATTGGCCCGAGGTGGCCCGGGTGCTGTGCCGGGGCGGTACGTTCCTGTCCCAGCAGATCGGTCCGGGAACCGTACGCGAACTCAGCGAGGCGATTCTCGGCCCACTGCCGCCGCCGACGCACCGCCATCCGGAGCACGCCGTGGCCGCCGCCCAGGCGGCCGGCCTGACCGTGGTGGACCTGCGCGAGGCGACGTTGCGGACGGTCTTCCACGACATCGGTGCGGTGGTCTGGTTCCTGCGCAAGGTGATCTGGACCGTGCCCGACTTCGCCGTGGCGGCGCACCGACCCGCGCTGCGGCGCCTGCACGATCGGATCCGCGCCGAGGGATCCTTCGTGGCCCACGCCCGCCGCTTCCTCATCGAGGCCAGAGCGTAGCCCGCGCGCGTCCACCCGGGCCGCCCGTGCGGCGGGCGCCGCGCGGGCACCACGTGCGCCTCGGGCGAGACCTCGAACCGTGGACCTAGGCGCGGAGGAGGGCGAGCATCTCGGGCAGGTCGAAGAACTCGGCGGTGGCCACCGCCGAGGGGTTGCCGCCCTCGGGGTCGGCGCCCGCGCCGAGCAGTGCGCGTACCGCCTCGGTGTTGCTGCGGAACACCGCCGCGGCCAGTGCCGTCTGGCCCCGGTCGTTGGCGCGGGAGTGATCGGCGCCGCGGTCGAGCAGCGCGCGCACCGTCTCCGGGTGGGCGTGGTACGCCGCCAGGATCAGCAGGCTGTCACCCTTCTGGTTGGTCAGGTTGACCGGTAGCCCCGCGTCGACGTACCCGGCGAGTTCCGTGGTCGCGCCGTCACGCGCCAGGTCGAACATCCGGTGCGCGAATTCCAGGGTCTCGGCGTCGAGTTCGTCGCTCACCGGTCCAGGTTAGTCGCCGCCGTCGCACCGGTCGCGACCGCCAGCCGAACAGTGATCGCCGCCTGTCGGTTGGCCGAAACCACTGTCCCGTCCGCGTGACGGTCGCGGCTCGGGAGCGCGAAAAGCTGACGTCACGCCGGGTACGGACATCCCGTTCCGAAGGCCGCGAACGGTGTGGACCACCCCCCGCATCAGGTCAACTTGGCGACTCTGCTGTAATCATCTGACCTCGTACGCAGAGCGAGCGGACGGCTCCGAAGTGTCGGTCAATTGTCACATTCATGCAACGCAGCCGCCTCTTGACCCTCGCACGGGCACCGGGAAGCATCGATAAAGCGGCGTCCCGGGGCCGTGGGGAATACCTGGACCAGCCAAGGAGGACCATGTCGGTCAGCCCCGCTTCGTCGCGCGCCGGATGGCATACGTCCCAACCCGCGGTGCCCGGTCGACCCCCCGGCGGCCAGCGTCGTCCCGCCAACACCGCCGCGCCAGTCCTGACGGTCACCCTGTCCATCCCGCTGGCATGTGAGGAGTCGCTGACGCCGGCCGCGCGGCGGTTGCTCGACGCGGCGCGGGAGATGCTGGAACGAGGCGAGGGCACCATCATCACCGTCGGTCCGGTGGTGCCGGAACGCCGCGGCGAGACCGTGCCGGCGGGTCGTACGCCGTCGCGACAGCTCGCGCCCGCCATTCCCGCCCTGCACATCCTGGCGTCCTCCCGGTCGGTGCTGCGTGACGGCGAGCCGTTGCCGCTGACCCGGCTGGAGTTCGATCTGCTGCTGCACCTGGTCGCGAATCCCCGGCGGGTCTTCACCCGGCTCCAGTTGCTCAACGCCGTCTGGGGTTACGAGCACGCCGGCGTACGCACGGTCGACGTGCACGTGCGCCGGCTACGCGGCAAGGTCGGTGTGGACGTTCCGTTGGTCACCACCGTCTACGGCGTCGGTTACCGGTTGGCCGACGACGCCCGGGTCACCCTCGACCGCGCCGGCTGATCGCGTCGCGCCGGCCCGGCCCGGGCTCGCTGCGGCTCAGCGGGCACCATGGTTGGATGCGCGTACGTCCCATCTCACCGCCGCTCCTGGTCAGCGAGCTGGCCGAGCGGCTGGCCGGCGCGATGTCGACCGGACGGCTGCGGGTTGCGATGGACGGTGCGCCGGCCGCCCGTCCCGAGCACCTGGCCGACGCCCTGGTCGAGCCACTGCGCGCCCTCGGCCACCCGGTGCTGCACGTGCGGACCGGGGACTTCCTGCGCCCCGCCTCACTGCGTCTGGAACGGGGCCGGGCCAACCCGGATTCGTACTACGAAAGTTGGGTGGACGAGGCCGGTCTGCGGCGGGAGGTGTTGGACCCGGCGGGGCCGGACGGGCCCGGAAGGGTGCTGCCCTCGCTCCGGGACGCCCGGACGGACCGGGCCAGCCGGGCCGCCTACGTCGACCTGCCACCCGGCGGGGTGGTACTGGTCAGCGGCGCGTTCCTGCTCGGCGGCGGGCTGGCGTTCGACGTCGTCGTACACCTGGAGATGTCGGCCGCCGCGCTGCGTCGGCGCACCGACACCGATCTGGCCTGGACCCTGCCGGCGTTCGACAGGTACGCCGCCGAGGTCGACCCGGCCAGCTTCGCCGACGTGGTGGTCCGGGTCGACGACCCGCGTCGCCCGGCGTTGGTGGAATCCGTCGACGGGTCGGTTTGAGTCGTCGAAAGCGAGGGTAAACGCCGGGCTCACAGCGCCCGGGTGCGATGACTTGGGCGGTATGGCCGGGCGTGGACCGACCCGCCCGCGAAGACCACAGGCCCAGGAAAGGCAGGCAGCGATGCTCGTCCACGACACGGTCGGCACCGGCCGATCCCAGGCGGAGACCGACCAGATCCGGCTCTCCCTGCAGGCCCGTCACGACGAGCTGACCGAGGAGTACCAGCAGGCGGTGCAGCAGAGCCAGGTGCTGCGGCTCGTCGAGGTCGGCGACACCGCCGGCGACGACCAGGCCGACAGCGGCACCAAGACCGCCGAGCGGGACACCGCACAGTCGCTGCTGCGGACCATCCTGGACCGTCGCGCCCAGTACGAGCACGCCCTTGCCCGGCTCGCCGAGGGCACCTACGGCTTCTGTGAGGGCTGCACCGCGCCGATCCCGGTCGAACGGCTGGAGATCTTCCCGTCGGCCACCACCTGCGTCACCTGCAAGCAGACGCGCGAGCGTCGGGCAGCCTGACCCACAACGGTTGCCGGTCGCTCCGGGGACACGGTGGACTCCACCCTTAGACCTCGCGGTGGTGCGCCTCCACGGGCACAGAGACCGGCTGACGTCCCCTCCGCTGTGCCCCGCGGCTGTGATGTGCCGTGGACGGTTCTCACCCGGGTGGGGTGAGGGCAGCTCACCTGGCTGCGGCCGAGCATGGGTCGGGCGGGCGACGCGCCGTTGGCGATCGTCCGCGCGGTGGCGACACCACGGAGGTGACCGCGATGACCGTTCGGGGCGTACCGCATCGGCGGCGAAACGGCGTCCTGCGCACTGTCGGAGCGTCCGAGCAGCCTCGACGGGCCGCCCGGGCCGGACCCGACAGCCCGATCCGGTACCGGCGCGGCCCGGTGGGTCCGCCGCGACGTCAGGACGACCGACGGTGGGAGACCGACCTACGGGGGTGGACAGATGGCTGAGCAGTTCCAGTCCGCGATCGAGTCCTCGATGGACAAGACCAACCTGATCCTGAGGGACATCGAGCAGGCGTACGGTTGGCCGAAGGAGCGACGCAACCAGTCGTACGCCGCGTTGCGTACCGTGCTGCATCTGCTGCGCGACCGGATGCCGGTGCAGGAGAGCGTGGAGTTCTCCGCGCAGCTGCCGGTCGTGGTGCGGGGCATCTACTTCGACGGCTGGCAGCCGCAGAACGTGCCGATCAAGCTCAACCGGGACGACTTCCTCTACGAGGTCCGTCAGGGCTTCCCGTACGACGTGGCCGGCGGCCCGGAGCGGGTGGTCCAGGTGGTGCTGGACACCCTGCGTCGGCACATCACCCAGGGCGAATGGGATGACGTCAAGGAAACCATGCCCACCGATCTCGCCCGGATCATGCCCTGATCCCCGGCCCGTCGTGACCCGCCCCGCCCGCATCGGCGAACGGGTCATGCCGGATGGTTCGGACGATTACGGTGGGACGAGGTGTGTGGTTACAGAAGATCGGGAGCGGGGTACCACCCGCGGCAGGACGCACCCGACCGATGGTGGCGGGGGCGGGTCAATCCGAGGGAGCACGATGCCACTCAACGACGATGACATGCAGACCACCAGCGGCGGCGGGGCCGAGGGTCCGGCCGACGGCGGCGCCACGCCGGGTCAGCAGGACGGCGGCGCCGACGGTGGCGCCGAGGGTCCGGCCGACGGCGGTGCGACCCCGGGTCAGCAGGACGGTGGCGCCGACGGTGGCGCCGAGGGTCCGGCCGACGGCGGTGCGACCCCGGGTCAGCAGGACGGCGGCGCCGACGGCGCAGCTCGGTAACGGATAGCCATGACGCATCTCGAACCGCCGGGCGGCCACGGCCGCCCGGCGGCTCCGTCGTCGGCGACCGTGCCGTTCGGCCTCGCCGAGCCCGCCGAACTGGTCTCGGCCACGGCCGCGTTGGCCCGCTGCGTCAGCGTGGAAGCGGCGAAGTTCGCCGCCGCGCACTGGGGACGCACTCCGTTGTTGTCCCGCGCCGCCGAACTGCCCAACCCGGCCGGCTTCACCGATCTGCTCGGCCCCGCCGACGCCGACGAACTGCTCAGCCGGCGGGGTCTGCGTACCCCTTTCCTGCGGGTCGCCAAGGACGGCCAGGTGCTGCCCGCGGCGCGGTACACCGGCGGTGGCGGCGCCGGCGCCGAGATCGACGACCAGGTCCTCGACGAGAGGATCCTCCAGCTGTACGCCGACGGCGCCACCCTGGTCCTGCAGGGTCTGCACCGCACCTGGCCGGCGTTGATCGACTTCACTCGGGACCTGAGCCTGGCCGTGGGACAGCCGTTGCAGGTCAACGCCTACCTGACTCCGCCGGACAGCCAGGGTTTCGCCACTCACTACGACACCCACGACGTCTTCGTGCTGCAGGTCGACGGCCGCAAGCACTGGCGGATCCACCCGCCGGTGCTGCCCGACCCGCTGGAGCGGCAAGCGTGGGGCGGCCGGGCCGACGAGGTCGCCGCGACCGCACAGGGGTCCGCCGCGCTGGACGTCGTCCTGGAACCGGGTGACGCCCTCTACCTGCCTCGGGGCTGGCTGCACAGCGCCCAGGCGCAGGAGTCCAGCTCGCTGCACCTGACCGTCGGCGTCCGGGCGTTGACCCGGTACGCGTTGGTCGAGGAGTTACTCGCGTTGGCCGCCGAGGACCAGCGACTGCGGGCGACCCTGCCGTTCGGCACCGACGTGGCCGATCCGGACGCCATCGAACCGGAGCTGACCGAGACGGTCGAGGCGCTGCGGGACTGGCTGCTGCGGGCCGACCCGGCCGCCGTGGCCGCCCGGCTGCGGCAACGGGCCTGGTCGGCGTCGCGTCCGGCGCCGATCCGGCCGTTGGCACAGGCCGCCGCGATCACCGCGCTGACCGCCGACAGTCGGGTCACCGTCCGTGCGGGCCTGCGCTGGCAGCTGGTCCCCGAGGGCGAACGGCTGGCGTTGCGCCTGTTCGACCGTACGGTCACTCTGCCCGCGCAGTGTGGACCCGCGGTCCGGGCGCTGCTCGCCGGCCCGGCGATCCGCGTCGGCGACCTTCCCGGCCTGGACTCCGACGCCGACCGCCTCACCCTCACCCGCCGCCTGCTCCGCGAGGCGGCCCTGACCCCCGTCTGATCGGACCGCCGCCCACGGCGATCAACGGGTTGCGTCGGTCCCGCCGGAATCTCGACGCGAACCTCTCGATCGACGGGTCTCCAGGCTCGCGCGGTCAGGGAAGGGGAAGGGCCAACAGGAAGAGGGTGGTGGTGAGGCCGGCGATGACGACGATGAGGACGGGGCGGGGGCTGAACACGGCGTGGTGACGGTCGGCGATCAGACGTGCCGGGACCAGCCCCAGCACCGGGCCGAGCAGCGTCACCACCAGGGCAAGTACCGGCAGGCCGACGGCCAGGTCACCGTCGTTGCGGGCAGCCAGGGCGCGGGCGACGGCGCCCAGCACGTACGCCAGCACACCACCGCCGACACCGCACAACGCCAACAGCGGATTGAGGTTGCCCGGTAGCTCGCCGGGCTGACGGGTCCGACGCAGCAGATCGCGTACGCCCTCCAGCAACGCGACCGGGTCGCCGGTCGCCTCCGGCGCGGGCGTCGGCGGCGCCCCGGCGCGTCGTCCACCACCGCCCAGGCGGCTGTTCAGCTCCTGCCACAGCACCGCCACCTCGGCGTCCACCCGTTCCTGTGCCTCGCGCGCGGCGGCCAGCTCCCGCTCGGCCCGGTTCACCTCGTCGGCGGACTCGGCCACCGCCCGGTCCGCCGCCGCGCGCTGCTGGTCGTACCAGTCCCGCGCCTCCTCGCGCTGCTCGCGCACCCGGGCGGCCAGCTCGGCGAGCCGTCGCAGCTGGGCGGTGTAGGTCTGGCTGGTGACCGGTTCGTTCATCGTGCCGGCCCGTAGGGAATGATGGTCTGCCCGGTCCGGTGCACCGCCCGGTCGAAGAAGAGCCCGCGCCACGGTCGGGGGTACCAGTCCGGCCCACCACTGCCCGGGTACAACGACGGGCCCAGTTCCCCGCCGTGGGTGTCCAGCGCCACCCAGGCGCCGATCTGATCGGTGCGGGCGCCGGTGCCACCCAGGTCGGCGCGCATCCGGGCCACCCCACGCCACCAGGCCAGCACGTGGGTTCGTCGCTCGGGGCCGTCGTGCAGGATCCGGCGCAGACTCTCCAGCCCGGTGGCCCGGCCGGTACGTGCGGCGAGCGTCCCGGCCGCCGCGTCGACGGCGAACAGCAGCAGATAGTGAGGTGCTCCGGTGGCGCCGGGCGCACCCAGGGTGTCGGCCGTCTCGGCCATCAGCTCGGCCACGGTCTCCTCGTCGTACCAGGCGGCGTCGTCGGCGAGATCCTCGTACAGGGCCCGGGCGGCCGGATCGGCGTCGGGATCCAGGCAGGCGATCGAGAAGCGGGCGCTGCCGGGGCGGTGCTGCCGGGCCAGCGAGCGGGCCGCCGAGTCCAGCACCGCGCACGCCTCGTCGACCCGGGTGCCCAGCACGGCCAGGTTGCGGCCCGGTGCCCGGGGCAGGCGCAGCACCGCCGAGCGGGCCTGCACGTCGATGATCTCGCCGAGGAGCGCGACCGGCCCTCGGGGCGTACCGACCTCCGGCGCCCGTAGCGCCCGGAAGTCCGGTGCGTCGGCCAGCCGGGGAACGGCGTCGCCGTCGAAGAGACGGGCGGGCGAAGCCTCCGCCGGACGCATCCGCCACAGCCGGTGCTGCAGGTCGCTCCACGTCTCC
Source organism: Micromonospora sp. ATLC16 (assembly GCF_057196645.1). Classification (NCBI taxonomy): domain Bacteria; kingdom Bacillati; phylum Actinomycetota; class Actinomycetes; order Micromonosporales; family Micromonosporaceae; genus Micromonospora; species Micromonospora sp. ATLC16. The sequence goes on along the minus strand of NZ_JBXUOW010000086.1, from coordinate 1,978 downwards.
CAGTCGCTGGCCGACGGGATCCGGGCCACCTGGTTGCCCTCGGACAGGCCCGACTCGGCGTTGACCACGGCGTGGAACTTCGGCAACGACTGGGCGGCGTCGTTGCGTTCGGCGAGGATGCGCAGCGCCTTCGGCAGCGCGATCCGCAGGGTGAACTGGGCCACCAGCGCGGGCCGGCCCCACAGCGCCTCGATGCCGCGTACGTCCTGTGAGGCCAGCACCAGGTGGATGCCCTGGGAGCGGCCCCGGCGGGCCAGGTCCTCCAGCAGGTCGGCCGCCTCCCGGGCGACCGCGTCCCGGCCGGCCAGCAGCATCTGGAACTCGTCGACCACCGCGACGATCCGCGGCCAGTGCCCGGTCGGGTCCACCGCGCGCAGCTCGGCCAGCTTCGTGACCTCGTGCTTCTTGGCCGCGTCCGCCCTCCGGCGCAACTCCTCGGCCAGGAAGCGCAGCAGCGCCAGGCCGAACTCCCGGTCGGTGTTGACGTTGATGCCGACCAGCCGCATGTGCGGCAGCCAGCTCGGATCCCGCCGGCCCTGGGCGAACCGGGCGAAGGACACCCCCTCCTTGAAGTCCAGCAGGTAGAACTCCAACTCGGCGGGGGAGTAGCGGGCCGCGAGGGCTCCGATCCAGGCGAAGATCAGATTTGTCTTGCCGGTGCCCGAGGGCCCCCCGATCAACGCGTGCGGTGGATAGTCGCCGAGGGCGAGCAGCACCGGGCGGCCCTGCGGTCCCTCACCGATCGGCGCGGTCAACCCGGTCGCCGAGTCGTCCCGCCACATCTGGTCGGCCGGCGGCAGCAGGTCGGTGAACGGGGTGGGTGCGGGGCCGGCGCTGACCACGGAGGCGATGTCCCGGCAGGTCTCGGTGATCAGGGCAGCCGGCGGGGGCGGGTCGAGCCGGACCGGCAGGCTGTCGATCTGCGCATCGTCGGCGGTCACCGTCACCCGGGTCACCGCCGGTTGGTCGGGCACCGGCACACCCCGCACGATCAGGTGGACGCCGCAGGCCGCGCCGGCACGGACCACCCGGTCGAGCTGGCCGCGCTCGTGCCGGGACAGCTCGTCGCCGCCGAGCAGTACCGCGACCCGCCATGGCTCCGGGCGGCGTCCCGTCGCGGCGGCCAGATCGCGCAGCGACGCGTGCTCACCGGCGAGGACGGTCTCGTTGATCCGGCGGATCTGCTCCACCAGGTCGTCCAGGAGCCGGCCCAGCCCACCCGGGCCGACGAAGGTGAGCAGCCCCGCCGGACCCAGCGGGGCGAATCCGGCCAGTCCGCCGCCGAGCCGGTCCGGGTCGTAGCCGACCAGCCGTACGCTGCCCGGTGCCGCCCGGCCCAGGGTGCGCAGCAGCAGCGCGGCGACCACGGCGGAGCAGCCGTCGGCGTCCCCGTCCAGCGTCACGTGCCCGGAATCGAGCAGCGGGACCAGCGCCGGTACCGGCTCGGTGCCGGCCAGCCGGACGGTGCCGATCCGGGTCGCTCCCGGTGGTTCGGCCCGCTCTGCCGGGGTGGGACGCCATCCCGGCCAGTCCGCCGAACCCGCGCCGGGCGCCTCCCGGGCCGCGGCCTCGGCCGCCTCCCGGGCCAGCACGGCCAACCGCGCCGCGTGCCGGGAGTCGATCTCGGCGAGGCGGCGGTCGCGTTCGACGCCGACGCGCGCCGGCACGGCGGCGGCGGCCCGACGCACCCGCACCGCCCGGTCGGCGGCGGCCGAGAGGGTGATCTGTGCCGTGGCCGACCGTTCCCGGGACGCGCCGAGTGCTTCGGCGAGCAGTTCCCGGACGCGGGTGACCAGCTGACTGCGCCGGTCAGCCATCGATCCCGCGCCTCGGCTGGCCGACGAGCCCGTGGTGGGCGGTGGGGCGGGACGGCGCCTCGGCCCACGGTGTCGGTCGCGCACCCCCGGAGCTGGCCGGCCCGGATGTCCGGCCGGGCGCCGGTCGTCCGCCGAGACCCGGCTCGCCGCCCCGCCCGACC
>NZ_JBXUOW010000085.1:0-18773 GCF_057196645.1 Micromonospora sp. ATLC16 | reverse complement strand
CCCCCGCGCCGACGCCGCGCCCGGTCCGGCGGGCGGCTCGGCCGGGGCGAAGGCACGCAGGAAACTGGCCAGGCCAGCGGCCAGATCCCCGGCACCGGTGGCCAGGCGTTCGGCGAACTCGGGGCTCGGGTCACGCAACGCGGCGATGCCTCGGCAAACCGGGCAGACGCAGCATTCGGCCGCACCGGTGGCGAAACCCGCCCCGGCGCCGCCGGAGGCCGCGCCCGGGACGTCGTTGTGACCGAGGACACCGGTCACGATCCCGCCGAGCGGGCCCAGCGGCACCGCCGCCGGGTTGGCGGCGGCCAACCGTACGGTGGCCAGCAGAGTGGCGACCAGCCGCTCCGCTTCCTCCCGGGCCGTGCCCGGATCTGTCGCACCCATGCTGGGCTCCTCTACCACGGCGACCGGGTCGCCGGATGCGTCACTGCGCCGCACCGGATGCTTCTACCCGGCGCTTGAGCTCCTTCAACGCCGCATCCATGATCATTCTTTCGGCCTTGCGACGGAACATGCCGAGCATCCCGACCGCGAGCTCCACCTCCAGGGTGTAGGTCACGGTGGTACCCCCTTCGCCATCGGCCACCAGGTCGTACGCGCCCCGCTGCGCCTTCTGCATCTTCGACGGGGCCACCAGGTGCCACTCGATCCGGGACAGATCTTCGGCGTAGGCGTACGCCAACACGTACTCGTCGGCCATCACCGTGGCGTCGAGGACGAAACGGACCTGGCTCGCGTAACCGTCCTCGTACTCCTCGATCACCTCCGCCGCACGGACCGCGTCGGTCCACTCGGGGTAGCTCGGGAAGTCACAGATGACCGCGGCCACCCGGTCCGGTGACGCGCCGATGATGATCGACTGGGTGGAGGAGTCCGCCATGCTGGGAGGCTACCGTCCGACGACCCGCCGCGCGCCGCGCCGCCCATCTGCGGCGTGCTCCCGGTCGACCGGGCGGGTAGGTTTCGACAGAGCCACCGGCCCAGGTGGCGGCCCGACCCGGTCCCGTGAGCACGAGGGAGTGCAGGTGCGCGAGTTCACCGTTCCGCCGATCGTCACCGTCGGCGATTCGGCCAACCTCACCGATCCGGTCTGGGACAACGCCGAGAGCGCGCCTGACGCGGTGCAGTTCGTCCGCCGCGACGCCGCGGGCGCCTGGGCCGACGTGACCTGCCGGCAGTTCCGCGACGAGGTGGCGACGGTCGCCCGCGGGCTGGTGGCCGCCGGCGTGCAGCCGGGCGACCGGGTGGCGCTGATGAGCCGTACCCGGTACGAGTGGACGCTCGTCGACTACGCCATCTGGGCGGCCGGTGCGGTTACCGTGCCGATCTACGAGACCTCCAGCCCCGAGCAGGCGGCCTGGATCCTGGGTGACTCCGGCGCGGTGGCCGTGGTGGTGGAGACCACCGCGCACGTCACGCTGGTGGCCGGCGTCCGTGACCAGTTGCCCGAGTTGTCCCACGTCTGGCAGATCGACCTGGGTGGCGTGGACGACCTGGTGGCCGCCGGCGCGGAGGTGGAGCCGACCGAGATCGAGCGCCGCCGGGCGGGCCTGCGCTCCTCGGACGTGGCGACGATCATCTACACCAGCGGCACCACCGGCCGGCCCAAGGGCTGCGTGCTGACCCACCGCAACATGTACGCCGACGTCGCCAACGCCGTCCCGGTGCTGCCGAACCTGTTCGGGCCGAACGCGTCGACCCTGCTGTTCCTGCCGCTCGCCCACGCCTTCGCCCGGCTCATCCAGGTCGGCGTGGTGCAGGCCCGGGCCACGATGGCGCACTGCTCGGACACCAAGAACCTGGTCGCCGAGTTACAGGAGGTGAAGCCGACCTTCGTGCTCTCGGTGCCCCGCGTCTTCGAGAAGGTCTACAACGGCGCCAAGCAGAAGGCCGAGGCCGGCGGCAAGGGCAAGATCTTCGCCCGGGCCGAGGCGGTCGCCATCGCGTACAGCGAGGCGCTGGAGACACCCGGCGGACCGGGCCTGGCACTGCGGGCCCAGCACGCGCTCTTCGACCGGCTGGTCTACGGCAAGCTGCGGGCCGCGCTCGGCGGGCGCTGCCGCGACGCGATCTCCGGCGGCGCGCCACTCGGCGCCCGGCTCGGCCACTTCTTCCGGGGCATCGGCGTGACGATCTGCGAGGGATACGGTCTGACCGAGACCTCTCCCGCCGTCTCGGCCAACGTGCCCGGATTCACCCGGATCGGCACTGTCGGCCGGCCGTTGCCCGGGGTGACCATCCGCACCGAGGACGACGGCGAGGTCCTCGTCGCCGGTGATCTCGTCTTCCGGGGTTACTGGCACAACGACGCGGCCACCGCCGAGGCGCTCACCCCGGACGGCTGGTTCCGCACCGGCGACCTGGGCTCGCTCGACGGTGACGGCTACCTGACCATCACCGGCCGGAAGAAGGAGATCATCGTGACGGCCAGCGGCAAGAACGTCGCCCCGGCCGTGCTGGAGGACCAGGTCCGGGCACACCGCCTGGTCAGCCAGTGCGTCGTGGTGGGTGACCGGCAGCCGTTCATCGCCGCGCTGGTCACCCTCGACGAGGAGGCCCTGCCGGGCTGGCTGGAGTCGGCCGGGCTGCCGGCGAACACCGGCATCGAGGAGCTACGCGAGCACGAGGGGCTGCGCGCGGAGATCCAGGCCGCCGTTGACCAGGCCAACCAGTCGGTCTCCAAGGCCGAGGCGATAAAGGTCTTCCGGGTGCTGCCGCGCGACTTCACCGAGGCGGCCGGGGAGTTGACCCCGTCGCTGAAGGTCAAACGCCAGGTCGTGCACAAGACGTACGCGGCGGAGATCGCCGACATCTACCGCGGCTGACTACCATCCGTCACGTGCCCGCCTCCACATCTGCCCTGGCCCGCCCGCACCCGCTCGCCGCGGCGGCGCGCGTCGTCGTGCTCACGCTGGTCGCCGTCCTGACCCTGTTCGCCACCCGCGACGTGACCCAGCTGTGGTGGATCGTCCTGCTGGCGCTGGCCGGGCTGCCGGCGATGCTGGCACCCCAGCACCGGCTCGTCGGCCCGCTGAGCCGGGTGGTGGAGGTGGTGGTGCTCGGTCTGGCGGCCAGCCAGGTCGCCGCGGTGGCCACCGTCGGCGGCCACATCGGTGGGCTGGGCGCCTCCGCGGTGCTGCCCTACCTCGCGGTGCCGGTGACCGTCACGGCGCTGCGTCGCCGCTTCCGTGAGGGCGCGGCACTGATCGCGGTGACCGCCGGCAGTCTGCTGGTCGCCGGCGCGGTCACCGAGGTCGGCGGGGTTCGCCAGCTCAGCCAGCCCGGCTACCTCGCCGTCTGCGCGCAGTGGCTGGTCCTGGCCGCCCTCGGTCTCTATGCCGCCGGCACCCTGCACCGGGTGATGCAGGCCCGCCACGACAGCAAACCCCAGCCGTACGCCGAGGCGACCCGGCTGCTGACCCAGCTGCGCACGGTGGCCCGCCAACTGCCCGGCGCCACGCTGGACCCGGGCGGCATCTCCGAGCACCTGTTGGAGGAGTTGCGCACGGTGGCCCGTACCGACCGGGGCGCGGTGCTCTCCGCCAGCGGTGGTGGCCGGCTGGTGGTGCTCGCCCAGCTCGGTGCGGACCGGGTCGACTGGGAGACCACCATCGACGCGGACTCGGCCATCGCCGACGCCTGGGCCAGCCAGCAGTCGCAGACCTCGGCCCGCTCGCAGTCCCGCTCACACCGCGGTGGGGACGTCTCGGCGCTGATCGTGCCGCTGGTGGCCGGGTTACGCACGGTGGGTCTGGTGGTGCTGGAGACCGACACGGCGCACGCGTACCCGCCACCGGTGGTGGCCCAGGTGACCGGGCTGACCGGCCCGGCCGCGCTGCGGCTGGAGGCCGCCCTGCTCTTCGACGAGGTGCGCTCGCTGGCCACCAACGAGGAACGGCAGCGGCTGGCCCGGGAGATTCACGACGGGGTGGCCCAGGAACTGGTGATGGTGGGTTACGGCATCGACAACGCCCTGGCCACCGTGCACGACGACGCCGAGGAGACCGCCGAGTCGCTGCGCCTGCTGCGCCAGGAGGTTACCCGGGTGATCACCGAGCTACGGCTGAGCCTGTTCGAGCTGCGCAGCGAGGTGGACCGGCACGGCGGCCTGGCCGCCGCCATCGCCGAGTACGCCCGCACCGTCGGTGCCTCCGGCGGACTGCGGGTGCACCTGTCCCTGGACGAGTCCACCGCCCGGCTGCCCGCCGCGACCGAGGCCGAGTTGCTGCGCATCGCCCAGGAGGCGGTCACCAACGCCCGCAAGCACGCCGGCGCGGCCAATCTCTGGGTCACCTGTGAGGTGGACCCGCCCTACGCGCAGATCGAAGTGTCGGATGACGGTCACGGCATAGGTGACCAGCGCTCGGACGGGCACTATGGTCTTGCGATCATGGCCGAGAGAGCGGAACGTATCCGGGGCCGATTGGAGATCAGGCCGCGACAGCCGAGCGGGACGACCGTCGCGGTGGTGGTCGGTTCACCGCCCCGGCGCGATAACGTTCGCGGTAGCGCCGCCGCTGCAGAAGGGGAGTAAGCCGAGGATGACCACAAGCCCGACACCGGCAACCCGTACCAAGGTCCTCCTTGTCGACGATCACGACTTGATCCGCAAGGGCCTGCGGCACGCCTTCGAGCGCGACCGGCAGTTCGAGGTCGTCGGCGAGGCGGCCACCGCGGCGGAGGGCGTCCGACAGGCCGGCGCCCTGCAGCCCGATGTGGTGATCATGGATCTGCGACTGCCCGACGGCAGCGGCCTGGAGGCCACCCGGGCGCTGCGCAAGTCCAGCGTGTCCATGGGCATCGTGGTGCTCACCATGTACGCCGGCGACGACCAGCTCTTCGGCGCCCTGGAGGCCGGTGCCAGCGCGTTCGTGCCGAAGACCGCGCCGGCCGACGAGGTGGTCGCCGCCGCCCGGCACGCCGCCTCCTCCCCCAGCGCCTTCACCGCCGCCGACCTGGCCGAGGCGATGAAGCGTCGGCTCGCCCCGTCCGGTCCGCAGCTGTCCCCCCGCGAGGGTCAGGTGCTGCGGCTGCTCGCCGACGGGATGAGCGTCGCCGGCATCGCCAAGCAGCTGTTCGTCAGCGAATCGACCGCCAAGACCCACATCTCGAAGCTCTACGAGAAGCTCGGCGCGGCCAACCGGGCACAGGCGCTGATGACCGCACTGCGGCTCGGTCTGCTCGAGGCACCGGACGCGCCGAAGTTCTGATCGGCGCGGCACCGACGACGATCCGTGTCCCACCTCGGCGGGGCACGGATCTTCGCATCGATCGCCCTCTGGCACGTGCCGGCTATGGCCTCCCTTGCGAAAGCGGGGCAGAATACCCGCCGGGGCACCGTCGCCCCCGAAGGCGCGCGAAGGGGTGAGGGCATTGCAGCGGCCGGACTGGGTACCCGAGACAATCGACGTCGAACGTCCCAGCGTCGCCCGCATGTACGACTACTACCTCGGCGGCTCACACAACTTCGCCGTGGACCGGGCGACCGCCCGCGCGATGGTGGCGGCGGTGCCGCAGGCGCCGCTGATGGCCCAGGCCAACCGCGCCTTCCTGCGCCGGGCCGTGCAGTTCCTCACCGATGCCGGCATCCGCCAGTTCCTGGACATCGGCTCCGGCATCCCCACCGTGGGCAACGTGCACGAGATCGCGCAGCGGCACGCTCCCGACTCGCGGGTGGTCTACGTCGACGTCGACCCGGTCGCCGTGGCCCACAGTCGGAAGATCCTGGCCGGCGACGACCGCACGGCGGTCGTCGAGGAGGACCTGCGCCACCCCGACCGGATCCTGACCCACCCCGACGTCCACGCGATGCTCGACTTCTCCCAGCCGATCGCCGTGCTGGTGGTGGCGGTCCTGCACTTCGTCTCCGACGACGACCGGCCGGCCGAGGTGCTGCGGACCCTCCGGGCGGCCCTGGCTCCCGGCAGCTACCTGGTCCTGTCGCAGGCCAGCGACGACGGCCGGGACGAGGCCGAGCGGGCCGAGGCCGAGGAGGTCTACCGGCGCACCGACAGCCCGCTGTTCATTCGCAGCCGGGCCGAGCTGACCGGGTTCTTCGACGGCTTCGAGTTGGTCGAGCCCGGCGTGGTGTGGGTGCCGCAGTGGCGCCCGGAAACGCCGGAGAGCGCCGAGGACGCCGAACGGGCGGTGTTCCTCGGCGGGGTCGGGCGCCTCGGTGGGTGAGCCTACGGACGGCCGGCCCTGCGTCGGCGCGTTCGCCCGCGCCTGGGCGAAGGCGGTATCGGGCACCAGTTATCTGCCGATGACCCACGCCCAGCTGGAGATGCTGCTGCAGCGGCTCACCGACCTGCTCGCCGAGGCGCTGCGGGCGGAGCCGCTCGACCTGCGGGTGGGGCACAAGGTCGCCGACGAGTTGGTCGCCGCGCACATCGTTTCCGCCGAGGCGCTCGGCCGGACCGTCGAGGTGATCAAGCTTCGGCTGGTCCGTGACCTCGACCTGGTCGCCGACGACATCGAGGACCGGATGGCCCGGCTGCTGGGCGTGGTCGCCACCGGCTACGCCCGGGCGCTGCGGGACCGGACCCTCGACGAGCAGGAGTCCATCCGCCGGGCCGCGATGACCGCCCGCGTCGAGGCGGAGCAGGCCCTGCGGGTCAGCGAGGCCCGCTTCCGGCATCAGGCCACCCACGACCCGTTGACCGACCTGCCGAATCGCACGCTCTTCGCCGAACGCCTCGCCGCCGCCGTCGACGGATCAGTCGGCAGCGGCGGCCGTCGGGTCGGGCTGTGTTTCCTCGACCTGGACCGGTTCAAGCGGGTCAACGACTCGTTCGGACACCAGATCGGCGACCGGGCCCTGGTGGCGGCGGCACGGCGACTACGGCGGGCGGTCGAGCCGCACCTGGTCGCACGGCTCGGCGGGGACGCCTTCGTCGTCCTTGTCGAACGGTCCACCGGCACCGGTGACGTGGTCGCCGTCGCCGAGGCGGCACTGGCCGCGCTCTCCGAGCCGGTGGTGGTCGACGGGCATGACGTGACGGTCACGGCGAGCGTGGGCATCGTGGAGCGGCGGGTCGCGGGGACCTCACCGGACGACCTGATGCGTGCCGCCGGCAGCACCCTGCACTGGGCCAAGTCGGCTGGCGGCGCGGGATGGGCCCTGTACGACGCGGAGCGCGACGGGCAGGAACAGGCTCGTCAGGAGCTGAGCGCGGCCATCCCGGCGGGCTTGGAACGGGGTGAGTTCTTCCTCGACTACCAACCGTTGACCTCGTTGCACGACGGCTCGCTGCTGGGAATGGAGGCGCTGGTCCGGTGGCGTCACCCAGAACTGGGCGTGTTGCCTCCGGACAGCTTCATCGGCCTGGCCGAGGAGACCGGATTGATCGTGCAGCTCGGCGGGTGGGTGCTCGCCGAGGCGTGCCGTGAGGCGGTCGGTTGGACGTCCACCTCGGGCCAGCCGCCCTACGTCAGCGTCAACCTGGCGGTCCGTCAGGTCCGCCGCCCCGCTCTGGTGCAGGAGGTGCGGTCCCTGCTGCGGCGTACCGGCCTGCCGCCGAACCGGCTCCAGCTGGAGATCACCGAAAGCACCATGATGACCACCTCCGAGGAGCCGGTGCGCGCCCTTCGTGCCCTCGCCGACCTGGGCATCCGGATCGCCATCGATGACTTCGGCACCGGCTACAGCAACCTCGCCTACCTACGGGACCTCCCGGTGACCGAGCTGAAGGTGGCCGGTGAGTTCGTCCGCGGCCTACGCGCCCCGGAGGCCCGCGCCGACGAGCGGATCCTGGCCTCGCTGGTGTCGCTGGCGCACGCGCTGGACCTGACGGTCACCGCGGAGGGTGTGGAGACGGACGGGCAGGCCGAGCGGTTGCGGGCGATCGGCTGTGACGCCGGCCAGGGCTGGCACTTCGGCCGCCCCGCCTCCCCCGACCACATTCTCGCCCGCATCCGCTGAACCACCCTCCGACGGCCGGTCTCAGCCGGCGAGCAGTGTGGCCAGGCGTAGCGCCTGCGTCTCCCAGCGCCACTCCCGCTCCACCCAGGCCCGGCCGGCGGCGCCGAACTGCCGGGCCAGGTCCCGGTCGGCCAGCAGGGTGGCCACCCGGTCGGCGAGGTCGGCGAGGTCCCGACCGTCAACCACGTAGCCCGTCTCGCCCTGACGCACCGCGTCCGGGGCACCGCCGGAGTTACCGGCCACCACCGGCAAACCGGTCGCTGACGCCTCCAGGTAGACGATGCCGAGCCCTTCGACGTCCAGTCCCCGGTTGCGGGTGCGGCACGGCATGGCGTACACGTCGCCGGCCGCGTAGTGGGCGGGCAGTTCGGCCGAGGGCACCGAGCCGGTGAAGACCACGTCCCGCTCCACTCCGGACTGGCGGGCCAGCCGGGCCAGCGTGGTCCGGTACGGTCCGCCGCCGACCACCAGCAACGCGGCGTCGGGCACCCGGCGACGGATCAGCGGCATCGCCCGGATCAGCATGTCCTGGCCCTTGCGGGGTACCAGCCGGGACACACAGACCACCACCGGCCGGTCGGCCAGGCCGAGCCGGTGCCGCACCGCGCCGCCGTCGACTGACGGGTGGTAGACGTCGGTGTCCACGCCGGGCGCCAGCCGCCGCAGCTCGGTCAGGCCGTCCAGCGCCCGGGCCAGCCGGGTGCGGGTGTACTCCCCCAGGTAGGTGACCACGTCGGTGTCCCGACCGATGCGCCGCAGCGCCGTCCGGGCCATCGGCAACGCCGCCCAGCCGACCTCGTGGCCGTGGGTCAGGGCGACCACCCGTCGGATCCCGGCCCGTCGGCGCAGCCCGGCGGCGAGCAGGCCGAGCGGAGCCGCCGCGCCGAACCAGACCGTGTCGCAGCCGTACGACCGGGCCAGCCGCGCGGCCCGGCGCGCCACCAGCGGGGTGGGCAGCAGCACCTTGGTGCGCTCCCGCACCACCTCGAACGGCTGGTCGGCGTCGAACTTGTCCGCACCGGCCCAGCGCGACGCGTACACCACCACCGAACCGGCCGGCTGGCGCACCGCGAGGTTGTGGACGAACGACTGGATGCCGCCCGGCCGCGGCGGGAAATCGTTCGTCACCAGCAACGTGCGGCTCATGCCGGCCCTCCGCTACGCTGCGGGCCGCCCTGAGGCACCAGGACGCTGCGTTGATGATTCGCTCGCTGACGCTCGCTCACCGGCCAACCTTTCGGGCGTACGCGCGGGCGGCGGCGATCCGTTCCACGGTGGACGGGTGCGACGCCGAGTACAGGTATTCCCAGCGGGGTGGGTCGGGGTCGGAGAGGTTGACCGCGGACAGCCGCCGCTGCATCGACTCGAACGCCGCCGGGTCTGCGGTCAACGCCAGCGCGTGCGCGTCGGCGCGGGCCTCGACCCGCCGGGACATCAGCGCCTGCACCGGGGTGAAGACCAACCCGGCCACCGTCACCAGGGCGAGCAGCAGCGGAAACGCGCGCGGTTGAGCCATCGAGTCGACACCGGCCAGGCGCAGCAGCGGTGGCCAGGAGCCGATCAGGTAGAGCGCCACCACGGCGGCGGCGGCACCGAGCGCGCCGGTGAGGGTGCCCACCGGCACGTCCCGGTCCCGGGCGTGGCCGAGCTCGTGCGCCACCACTGCGGTCACCTCGGCCGGCGTCGCCTCACGCAGCAGGTTGTCGTAGACCACCACCCGGCGGGTCGGCCCCAATCCGGAGACGTACGCGTTGACCGCCCGGGTGCGCCGGGACGCGTCGGCGACGAGCACGTCGCGCACCGGCACCTTGTCGCGTTCGGCCAGCTCGATGAGCTGGCTGCGCAACGGCGACGGCTCCATCGGGCTGAACCGGTTGAAGATTGGCTCGACCAGCACCGGCAGCACGAAGGAGAGCAGCACCACCAGGGTGGCGGCGCCAGCCGCGCCGAACGCCCACCACCAGCGCGGGGCGAGTCGGATGACGGTGTAGAAGCCGAGCAGCGCCACCGCCCCGATGACGGCGCTGACCGCGTACGACTTGAGCAGGTCCACCGCCCAGCCGCCCCAGCCGTTGGTGGCCAGCCCGTAACGGGTGAGCACGCTGTGCCGCCAGGCCGCGAACGGCAGCGTCATCAGGTCGGCGACCAGCACCACGGCCAGACCGCCGAGGATCGCCTGCGCGATCCAGTGCCCGCCGAAGGGGCGCCCGGCCAACTCGACCAGGCGGCTGCCCAGCGGGGTCAACCCGAGAGCCAGTGCCACCAGCAGGCCGACGCCGAGCGCCGCCCATCCGCCGGGGCGCAACGCGGAGCGGAACTGCCGGGCTCGCTCCACCTGCTCGGTCGGCAGGTCACGCAGGGCGGCGAGTTGGTCTGCCCGGGGTGCCGGTGGGCGCTGCCAGGGGACCAGCACCAGTGCCGTCACGACCAGCGCGACGCCCAGCCCGGCCAGGGTCAGCACCGCCCACCCTCGCGGGCTCACCGCGCCACCCCGCCCGGCAGCGGCGACCCGCCGCAGCGGACGCGAACCGACCCGTCGCCCGCCGTGCGCCTCATACCGCCGCTCCTGTCGCCATGGCCGCCCATCCTATGTCCCGGCGGGTGCCCGCCCCGCGCCCGTCGACCACCCGGACGGCCGGCGCAGGACCACCGCCGCCGGCTCAGGACCGCGACAGCCGGCGCACCAGCGAGTCCGCACCCAGCGGGTACGCCCCGTGCCGGCGTACCCCGTCGGCGACCTCACGATCGGAGGACACCACGACCACGGGGCGGCCCGGTGGTTCGGCACGGACCAGTCGGCGGATCAACTCGTCGGCGGTCTCACCCTTGCGGGAGAACAGCACCCGTACGCCTCGCGGGGCAGGCGGCAGTCCGTGCACGCGTTCGGCGCCGTCGAAGACCACGGTGACCTCGTCGCCGGTTTGCGCGGCGATCCCGCCGAGGCCGGTGACCAGCCGTTTGCGCTGCTGCTCCAGGGACATCTCGCCGAAGCCGCGTTTGGTCACGTTGTAGCCGTCGACCACCAGGTGCGCCCGGGGCAGGGCCAGCAGTTGATCCAGCCGGGCCGGGTCGTCGGTGTCCTGGGCCCGGGCCGCGGCCGCGGTGGCGGCCGGAGAATTGGCGAAGGAGTCGGCCACGAAGTCGGCGGGCAGTCTGTCGACCGGGTCCAGAGCCAGCTCCCGGCGCAGCCCGAGGGCGGCCTGACCGATCGTCTCCAGCAGCAGCCACAGCCGTGCGTCGTCGACCGAGCGGGCCTCCTTGGCGCTGCTGCGGGCCGCTCCGGCCGTCGCCTCCGCCTCGGCCAGCCGGGCCCGGGCCCGACGCAGTTCGGCGTCCGCGTCGGCGGCGGCCCGCGCGGCCCGGCCCCGCTCGGTTGCCAGCAGCTCGTTCGCCCGGCGCTCGCGGGCCTGGTTCTCCCGCAGGGTGCGGGCCAACTGCCGGGCCTCCTCACGCAGCTGGCCCAACTCCTCGCGCACCCGGGCCAGCTCGTCGCGGAGCTTGTCCGCCTCCACGCGGGCCACCGCCCGGTCATGCTCGGCCCGGGTGGCCCGCTGCTCGGCCTGCCGGACCAGTTCGGCCACCACCGCCGTGTCCGCCTCGGCGCGGACCGCCGCCCCGCTGGCCTCGATCAACTCCCGCCAGCCGCGCGGGCGGGCCAGGTAGGCCAGGGCGGCCACCTCGACCGGGTCGGCGGCGGCGGGGGCAGTGCCCTCCACCACGGCCGTACCCAGGTCACCAGCGTCGGTCAGGACCCGGGCGGTGACCCGCTGCCGGAACAGCGGATCGGCGGCGAGCTGGGCGGCGATCACCGGCGCACCGAGCCGGGCGCGTCGGTTCGGGGCGAACTTGGCGACCCGGCGCAGCGGCACGGGCACCTCGTCGCCGGGCAGACCCGGCAGCACGGCGGCGGTGAGCGAGACGATCCGCTGTCGCACCGGCTCGGGCAGGCTCGGCTCCGGCTCCGGCTGCCCGGGCTCCACCGGCCCGGAGTCCGGCACCGCCGGGGCCTCGGTGGCATCGTCACCGGCCGCGGGCATCGCGACGACCTGCTCCTCCTGGGGGAGGTTGTCGTCGTGCGGCTCGGTGAGGGGCATGTGGCAAGTCTCCCACCGCGACCGGGCCCACCGCCCGGTGAGTGAGCCGATCTCTCATCCTAGACCCGGTAGTTGCCGGTGGGACGGATGGGGCGCGAGTGTCGGACCGGGCCGTTACGGTGCCGCGGATGGCAGCACAGGAGTTTCTGCAACCGGCGCTGGCCGGGCTCGATCCGACCGTCGGCGGTGTCGACCCGGCCCTGCCGCTGTCCGCGACGACGTTCGTGGTAGTCGACCTGGAGACCACCGGAGGGGCTCCCGACGGTGGCGGCATCACCGAGATCGGCGCGGTCAAGGTGCGCGGCGGTGAGCAACTGGGGGTGCTGGCCACCCTGGTCAACCCCGGGGTGCCGATCCCGCCCTTCATCACCGTGCTGACCGGCATCACCCAGGCGATGCTGCTGCCGGCACCGCCGATCGAGCAGGTGCTGCCGAGTTTTTTGGAGTTCGTCTCGGATGCCGTGCTGGTCGCCCACAACGCGCCCTACGACGTCGGCTTCCTGAAGGCGGCCTGCGCGAAGCACGGCTACCGCTGGCCGAACCCGCGGGTGCTGGACACCGCAGCACTGGCCCGGCGGGTGCTGCTGCGCGACGAGGTGCCCAACCGCAAGCTCGGCACCCTCGCCGCGTACTTCCGCGCCGCCACGCAGCCGACCCACCGGGCCCTGGACGACGCCCGGGCGACCGTCGACGTGCTGCACGGGCTCATCGGACGCCTCGGCGGGCACCGGGTCGACACCATCGGCGACGCCATCGAGTTCGCCCGCGCGGTCACCCCGACCCAGCGTCGCAAGCGGCACCTGGCCGACGGCCTGCCCCGCTCCCCCGGGGTCTACATCTTCCGGGCCGCCGACGACCGACCGCTCTACGTCGGCACCTCCCGGGACATCGCCACCCGGGTGCGCAGCTACTTCACCGCGGCGGAGAAACGCGCCCGGATCTCGGAGATGCTGGCCGCCGCCGAACGGGTCGAGGCGGTGGAGTGCGCGCACTCCTTGGAGGCCGAGGTGCGGGAGCTGCGGCTGATCGCGGCGCACGCGCCGCCGTACAACCGACGGTCGAAGTACCCGGAGCGGATGGTCTGGCTGAAGCTGACCGACGGGCCGTACCCCCGGTTGTCGGTGGTCCGGGAGATCTCCCCGAGCGACCGCGCCTACCTCGGCCCGTTCACCTCGCGACGCGCCGCCGAGCTGGCCGCCGCCGGTTTCCACGACGCGGTCCCGCTACGGCAGTGCACCCACCGGCTGTCGCTGCGCACCGTCACGCCGGCCTGCGCGCTGGCCGAGCTGGGCCGCTGCCCGGCCCCCTGCGAGCACCGGATCTCTCCCGAGGAGTACGCCACCCGGGCCGTCACGCCGTTCGCCACCGCCACCACCGGCGATCCGCAGCCGGTGGTGGACGCCCTGCTCGCCCGGATCGAGGCGCTCTCCGCCGGCCAGCGCTACGAGGACGCGGCAGTGCTGCGCTCCCGCCTCGCCGCGGTGCTGCGGGCCGCCGTGCGTATGCAGCGTCTCGCCGCGTTGAGTGGGCTCGCCGAGGTGGCCGCCGCCCACCCGGCGGCCGGCGGCGGCTGGGAGCTGGCGCTGGTCCGGCACGGGCGGCTCGCCGGGGCGGGGGTGTCCCCGCCCGGCGTCCACCCTCGACCGACGTTGGCCACCATCCGGGCCACCGCCGAGACGGTGCCTCCCGGGCACGGCCCGGTCCCGGCCGCCAGCCCGGAGGAGTCCGAGCGGATCCTGTCCTGGTTGGAGCGACCGGAGACCCGGCTGGTCGAGATGTCAGCCGGTTGGTCCTCTCCGGTGGACGGCGCGGCACGGTTCCGGGACCTGTTGACCAAGGCCGAGAACGGGGCGTCCCGGCAACTCTGGTCCGAACGCTCATGAGCAACTGTCCGATCGGACTACGTCGACTCACTTACTCTGTTAAGGAAGTGCAGTCCTGCCCGTTTCGAGGGTCTGCTCCCGCTTGCCGGAATCCGGTGGTGGTGCAGCAGGCGTGAGGGGGTGTCCCAGGTGGACGTCAACGCCGGACACGGCGGCGCCCTGGGCGGTGCGCTCCCGACACAGTCCGGCGAGCTGCCCCTGACCAGACGACTCCGATCGCTGCTGACCTGGCCGAGCGCCGAGACCGAACCGGTCGGCCAGCTGGTACGTACCCACCGCGCCATTCACGCCGGTGCCGACCCGGCGGTGCTGCGCCGCGCCTACACCATCGCGGACAACATGCACCGAGGCCAGTTCCGCAAGAGCGGGGAACCGTTCATCACCCATCCGCTGGCGGTCGCCCAGATCTGCGCGGAACTGGGCATGGACACCACCACCCTGGTCGCGGCGCTGCTGCACGACACGGTGGAGGACACCCGCTACACGTTGCAGGCCCTCGCGGAGGACTTCGACCACGAGGTCGCCCACCTGGTCGACGGGGTGACCAAGTTCGACAAGGAGTTCTACGGGCAGGCCGCCGAGGCGGAGACCATCCGCAAGATGATCATCGCAGCCGGCAAGGACGTCCGGGTGCTCATCATCAAACTCGCCGACCGGCTGCACAACATGCGCACCCTGGGCGTGCGCTCGGCCGCCTCCCGCGAGCGGATCGCCCGCAAGACCCAGGAGGTGCTGGTACCGCTCTGCGACCGGCTGGGCATCCAGACCCTGAAGCGGGAGTTGGACGACGTGGTGCTGCTGCACCTCGAACCGGACGAGCACGCCCGCATCGCGCGGCACGTGCACGACCGGCCCGGCTGGGACGGCTACCTCGCCGAGGTGGTCGCGCAGGCCAGGGTGGCGCTGCGGCGCAGCCGGGTGGACGCCGAGGTGGCCCCGCGACCCCGGCACCTCTACTCGATCTGGAAGGACACCGTGGCCGGCGGTCACACCGCCCCGTTCGACCTGCCCCGGATCGCCATCGTGGTGGATGGCCCGGCGACCGACTGTTATGCGGCACTCGGCGCCGTGCACGGCGTCTGGCGACCGGTGCCGGGCCGGTTCAAGGACTTCATCGCCTCACCGAAGAACAACCTCTACCGATCCCTGCACACCAGCGTCTGCGGGCCGAAGAACCGCACGGTCGAGGTGCTGATCCGCACGACGGAGATGCACCGCGCGGCCGAGTACGGGGTGGCCGCCGATTTCCGCTTCCCCCGCTCCGGCGGGACGACCGCCCGCCCGGGGCAGCTCGACTGGCTGCGGCGGGTGCTGGACTGGGAGCAGGATGCGGCCGACCCGGCCCAGTTCCTCCACTCGCTGCGCTGCGACCTGTCCGAGGCGCAGATCCAGGTGGTCGCCGAGGGGCGGCAGATCGTGCTGCCGGCGGGAGCCACTCCGGTCGACCTGGCGTACGAGCTGGGTACGGACCGGGGGGAACGGTGCCTGGCGGCCCGGGTCAACGGTCGGCTGGTGCCCCTCTCCTCCGAACTTGAGGAGGGTGACGTGGTGGAGATCTTCACCGAGACGGACGAGGAGAGCAGCCTCGACGCCGAGGTGGCTCCCCGTGGGCCGCGTCGCGAGTGGCTGGGGTTCGTCAAGTCACCGCACGCGCAGATGCAGATCAACAGTTGGTTCGCCGAGCACAGCGAACCGGGCATCTCGATCAGCGACAAGGTACGCCTGGGCCGCGCCACCATCGGGCTGGCCCTGCGTCAGCACAACCGAGGGCTGGCCAGCGATCTGCCGCTGCTGCGGCTGTCGGAGGAACTCGGCTACCCGGATCTGGAAACCCTGCTGGTCGCGGTCTTCGACCGGGTCATCGAGCCGGACGCCGTGGTACGCCAACTCATCGACCTGGTCGACCACCGTCAGTGACCGCCCAGGCCCCACGCGGTACCCGACGTGGTCCTCGTGGCGCGAGCACGCCTCACGGCCACTAGCCTGGGGTCATGATCCCCCGTACCCGCCGCACCGGGCGCGCCGTCGCGTACCAGGTCTTCTACCGGTTGCCGTTGCCGGTCCGACGTCGGTTGGTCCGGATGGCCGTGCCCAAGTACATCGTCGGCGCGGTCACCCTGCTGCGCGACAGTGAGGCCGAGGGCGCGGGACGGCTGCTGCTGCTGCGCCAGCCGCCCGGCCGGGGCTGGACCCTCCCGGCGGGGCTCCTGCAACGCGGCGAGAACCCCGCCGTGGGCGCCGCCCGGGAGCTGTACGAGGAGAGTGGTGTCCGCCTCTCCCCCACCCGGCTGACCCCGGCGGTGCCCAACGCCATCGTGCACGCCAAGGGCTGGGTGGATGTGGTGTTCACCGCCGAGGTGCCCGCGTCCAGCACCGAGCTGACCGTGGACGGGGCCGAGGTCTTCGAGGCCGCCTGGCATCCGCTGGACGATCTGCCGAAGCTGACCTGGCCGACCGCCCGCCTGCTGGCGTACTACGACATCGGTCCGCTGGCCGGGCAGTTCCCACCGCCGCTGCCCGACACGACACCATGAGCCGGCCCGAGGGTGCCGAGAGCGGCCGTCGGCCCACCTCGCCCTCCGACGGCATCTGCGCGGTGGTGCTCGCCGCCGGCGAGGGCACCCGGCTGCGCCCGCTTACCGAACGGGCACCCAAGGCGCTCTGTCCGGTGGGCAACGTGCCCCTGCTGGACCGGGCACTCGCCCGGCTCACCGGCCTCGGCCTGAGCGGCCCGGCGGCGGTCGCGGTCAACGCCTGCTACCTGGGCGAACAGGTAGTGGAGCGGGTGGGCACCCGGGCGCACCTCTCGGTGGAGCCGGGCAGCCCGCTCGGCACCGCGGGCGGTGTGGGACGGCTGCGGGATTGGATCGACGGCCGGGGCGTGCTGGTCGGCAACGCCGACGCCTACCTGGCCGACCCGACGGCACCGCCCGGCCCCGACATCGCCACGCTGCTCGATGGCTGGGACGGCGACTCGGTACGCCTGCTCGGCCAGCCGGCCACCGACCCCGCCGCGCCGGGCACCTTCGACGGGCACGTCTTCACCGGTTTCTCCCTGTTGCCGTGGCGGCTGGTCCGCGACCTGCCCGCCACCTTCGGCGACCTGGTACGCGCGCTGTGGCGTCCGGCCGAGGCCGCCGGCCGGCTGACCGTGGTCCGCTACCCGGGCACCTTCATCGACACCGGCACCCCGGCCGACTATCTCGCCGCGAACCTGCACGCCGCCGGTGACGGTGGCCTGATCGACCCGGCCGCCACGGTCACCGGCGCCTGCCACCGCTCGGTCGTGGGGGCGGGCGCCACCGTCCGGGGTGCGGTCAGCCGCAGCGTGATCTGGCCGAACGCCGTCGTAGGCGCGGACGAGGACCTGCACGACGTGATCCGCGTCGGCGCCGATCTGACCGTCCCGGCGATCTGACCTGCCGCGGACGCGATCGGACGCCGCCTCGTCCTCGTCGCCTCGGCGGTGGCCGGCGCGGGCGCCCATGCAGGTCTCGGGGGGCTACCGCTGATCGGTTGGCAGGCCACCCGGCACGGCATCGCGAAGCGGGTCACCTGCTCGGCGCGGCGGTGCGGTTCGCGTCCGCCGCCCTCTTCGTGCGCCTGCCAGCCACAGCCCCGCACGCTGCTGCTGGCACACCGCCTAGCATGAGCGAGTACGCCGACGAACGGAGAGTCCCGTGATCACCGCGATCGTGCTGATCGACTGCGCCACCGACTCGATCCCCGAGGTGGCCGAGGCACTGGCCAACCTGCCGGGGGTCAGCGAGGTCTACTCGGTTGCCGGGCACATCGACCTGATCGCCATGGTCCGGGTCCGCGAGTTCGACGAGATCGCCCAGATCATCGCGGGCAGCATCTCGAAGGTGCCGGGCGTGCTCAACACCGAGTCGCACATCGCCTTCCGCGCGTACTCGCGGCACGACCTGGAGGAAGCCTTCGCCATCGGGCTGGGCAGCACCGACTGAGCCGGTCCACCCGGCACGGGGTGGACCGGCTCGTCGCGTACCGCCGGGTCAGCTCTGCTGCGGCACCGGGGTCTCGGTGACGGTGCCACCCGGAACCGGGGCCTCCTCGGTGAAGGTCTCACCCGGGGTCGGCGTGGTGCCGCCCGGAGCCGGCACGGTGCCACCCGGGCTGGCCGTACCGCTCGGGCTGGTCTCCGGGACCGGGATGCCGAGGTCCTCGGCCAGCATCACCAGGGCGTCGTAGTGCGCCTGCAGGACCGGCAGCGCGGTCTGCGCCAGCTGGACCACCTGCGGCTCGGTACCCTGCGAGATCTCCGTCTGGGTCGCCTGGATGGCCTGGACGTGGCCGGCCAGTTCCTGGGTCACCCAGAGCCGGTCGAACTCCTCACCGCTGGCGTTGTTGAGCTGGTCCAGACCGTCCTGCTGATCGGTGGTCGGCTCGCTCGGCAGCTCGACGTTGAGCTGTCCGGCCAGCTCCTGCACCGACTGGTCCAGCTCGGTGTGATCCGTGACGAACTGCTGCCCCAGCTCCTTGACCTGCTGGTTGTGACCCTTCTCCTGGGCCAGCTCACCGGCGGCGATCTCGTACAGGTTCACCTGGTGGACCGCCTGCAGATACTGCGTGTCCTGTGCCGACGGCTGCGCCGCCGCCTGCGCCGCCGCGGCGGGCGCGAGGCCCACCAGCACCAGCGTGGCCAGCAGGCCGAGGCGTTTGATACCCAACATGCTTCCTCCCCGTTGAGACGTTGGACCGCACGGATACCCGGCTGGCCGGGGTTATTCCTGCGATCCGGCGACAACGGGAAGCGGCGACGACGCCCGAAAGAGGCAGAAACGAACGTGGGGGGGGCCCCCCCCCCGCCCCCCCGGGCCCCCCCCCCCGTGCCCCCCCCCGACCCCCGGGCCG
>NZ_JBXUOW010000084.1:0-19592 GCF_057196645.1 Micromonospora sp. ATLC16 | reverse complement strand
GCTGACCGCCGCCCGCGAGCGGGTGGCCGGCAGGCGGGCGGCGCTGGCGGAACGCCGCCGGAGCGCCGCGCGCCGCGCAAGATCCGTACCGAATCCACAGGGGAGTGACCAGTGAGCGACTCGATCGACGACCTGTCCCAGGTGGCCGTCATCGGCATGGCGGGACGCTTCCCGCAGGCCGCCGACGTGGAGGCCTTCTGGGCGAACCTGGTGGCCGGGAAGGAGGGCATCTCCGCCTTCTCGGCGGACGAGCTGCGCGCGGCCGGGGTCGACCCCGCGCTGGTGAGCCGGCCCGGTTACGTACGCGCCAAGGGGGTCCTCGACGGCGCCGACACCTTCGACGCCGGCTTCTTCGGATACAGCCCCCGCGAGGCGGA
This sequence comes from Micromonospora sp. ATLC16, assembly GCF_057196645.1. Lineage (NCBI taxonomy): Bacteria > Bacillati > Actinomycetota > Actinomycetes > Micromonosporales > Micromonosporaceae > Micromonospora > Micromonospora sp. ATLC16. The sequence continues at coordinate 19,215 of NZ_JBXUOW010000084.1, read as the reverse complement.
GCTGATGGATCCCCAGCATCGGGTCCTGCTGGAGTGCGCCTGGGAGGCGCTGGAGTCGGCCGGCTACGACCCGCAGGCGTTCCCCGGCCGGATCGGCGTCTTCGCCGGCGCCAGCCTGAACACCTACCTCCTGTACAACCTGATGGCCAACCGCGGCGTGATCGAGGCGCTCGGTCCGTACCAGACCCAGCTCGCCAACGACAAGGACTTCCTCGCCACCCGGGCCGCGTACAAGCTCGGGCTGCGCGGGCCCGCCATCACCGTGCAGACCGCCTGTTCCACCTCGCTGGTGGCGGTTCACCTCGCCTGCCAGAGCCTGCTGTCCGGGGAGTCCGACATCATCCTGGCCGGCGGGGTGTCGGTGAACGTCCCGCTGCGTAACGGATACCAGTACGAGCCCGGCGGCATCCTGTCCGCGGACGGGCACTGCCGGCCGTTCGACGCCGCGGCCGGCGGCACCGTCATCGGTAACGGCGTCGCCCTGGTCGTGCTGCGCCGGCTCGCCGACGCGCGCCAGCACGGCGACATCATCGACGCGGTGATCCGCGGATCCGCGGTGAACAACGACGGCGCGCTCAAGGTGGGCTACACCGCGCCGTCCGCGGACGGCCAGGCCGAGGTGATCGCCGAGGCGCTCGGCGTCGCCGGCGTCGCGCCGGAGACGGTCGGCTACGTGGAGACCCACGGCACCGGCACGGCACTCGGTGACCCGATCGAGATCGCCGGCCTCACCCGCGCCTACGGCGAGGAAGCCGCGACCCTTGGCTCCTGCGCGATCGGCTCGGTGAAGAGCAACATCGGCCACCTGGACGCGGCTGCCGGCGCGGCCGCCCTGATCAAGGCGACCCTCGCTCTCAAGCACGAGGCCATCCCGGCCAGCCTGCACTACGACCGGCCCAACCCGGAACTGGCGCTGGAGACGAGTCCGTTCCACGTGAACGCCGTGCACCGGCCGTGGCCCCGTACCGACGAGCCGCGCCGGGCCGGGGTGAGCTCGTTCGGCATCGGCGGGACCAACGCCCACGTGGTGCTGGAGGAGGGTCCGCCGGCCGTACCGGCGGAGCCCGGCCGCCCCTGGCAGCTGCTGCCGCTGTCGGCGCGTACCGACGCCGCCCTCGCGCAGGCCGCCGAGCGGCTCGCCGACCACCTCGAGGCGCATCCCGACGACGAGCTGGCCGACGTGGCCTTCACTCTGGCCACCGGGCGCCGAGCCTTCGAGCGGCGGCGCGCGGTGGTGGCCGTCGACCGCGCTGACGCGGTACGCCGGCTGCGCCGGGCCGCCGGTACGCCGGGTACCGCCGGTCGGCCGGTGAAGGTGGCCTTCCTCTTCCCGGGACAGGGCACCCAGTACGCCGGCATGGCCCGCGACCTGTACGACGAGGACCCGGTCTTCCGGTCCGAGCTGGACCGCTGCCTCAACCTCTTCCCCCCGGCAGTACGCGCGGCGCTGTTCCCTGCCGGCGAGCCGCGGGCCGACCTGACCGAGACCGAGCTCGCCCAGCCCGCCTTGTTCGCCGTCGAGTACGCCCTGGCCCGTACCCTGATCGCGGCCGGCGTCGAGCCGCACGCGCTGGCCGGCCACAGCATCGGCGAGTACGTCGCCGCCTGCCTCGCCGGCGTGTTCCGCCTCGAGGACGCGGCCGCCCTGGTCACCGCGCGGGGCCGGCTCATGCAGGCCACGCCGCACGGCGCGATGCTGGCCGTCTTCCTGCCCGAGGCCGAGACCGTGGAGCTGCTCTCCGACCGGCTCGACCTCGCCGCCGTCAACGGCGCCGCGCTGTGCGTCGCCTCTGGGCCGGCCGACGCCGTGGACGACCTGGAGCAGCAGCTCAAGACCCGGGGCGTCGGCTGCCGCCGGCTGCACACCTCGCACGCCTTCCACTCGGCGCTGGTCGAGGACGCGGTGCCACCGTTCGTCGCGGAGGTCGGCGGGGTCGCGTTGCACCCTCCGACGATCCCGATCTGTTCCAACCGCACCGGAACGTGGCTCGAGGACGACCAGGCCACCGACCCGCAGTACTGGGGCGCACACCTGCGCTCCACCGTGCGCTTCGCCGACAACCTGAGCACCCTGCTCGCCGATCCCGACCTGATCCTGCTCGAGGTCGGCCCGGGCGACTCGCTGACCACCTTCGCCCGGCGGCATCCCCTCTGGACGGCGGAGCGTGTCGCGGCCGGCACCATGCCCCGGCCCGGCGAGCAGCGGGTCGACCGGCAGGCCCTGCTGGAGGGGCTGGGCACCATCTGGGCCGCTGGCGCCACGCTCGACTGGTCCGCCGTGTGCGAGGCCGACCGCCGCCGGCGGGTACGCCTTCCCTCGTACCCGTTCCGGCGCCGCCGCTACTGGGTGGAGCCCGACCGCCCGGAGACCTCGGGCCCGGCCACGCCGGCGGCCTCGTCGCCGACCTACCGCCCGAGCTGGCGACGGTTGCAGCCGGGCCGCCCCGGCGTCGACGACGGCCCCTGGCTGCTGCTCGGCGCGGAGCTGCCCGCGGGCCGGGCCCTCGCCGGGTCGCTGCCCGCCGTCGTACGCGTCCGCGCGGGCAGCGGCTTCGCCCAGGACGGCCCGGACGCCTTCACCGTCGACCCGACCGACCGCGACGACCACCGGCGGCTCCTCGACGCGCTCGGCGACCGCCGGCCGACCCGGGTCGTGCACCTGTGGAGCCTGGCCGTGGAACCCGGCACCGACCTGGACCGCGCCGAGGCCCTCGGATTCCACAGCGTGCTGGCGTTCGCGCAGGTGCTCGCCGACCGGCCGGACCAGTTGGCGCTCACCCTGGACGTGCTGACCCGCGGCGTGTTCGGCGTGACCGGCGACGAGCGCCTGCAACCGGAGAACGCCACCCTGGTCGGCCCGTGCACCGTCGTCCCGCAGGAGGTCCCCGGCGTCACCTGCCGGCTGCTCGACCTCACCGGGACGGGCGTCGAGTCGCTGGCCGACGCCCTGCGGTCGGCGCCCGACGAGCCGGTCCTGGCCCGGCGGGGCAGCCACTGGTGGACCCGCACCTTCGACGCCGTCGACCTCGACCCCGGCCCGTCCACCGGCCGGCTGCGCGACCACGGCGTCTACCTCATCACCGGCGGCCTGGGCGGCATCGGCCTGGCGCTCGCCGAACACCTGGCCCGTTCCGTGCGGGCCCCGGCGATCGGCCTCCTCGGGCGGACCCCCGTCCCGCCCGAGGAGGCCTGGTCGCAGTGGCTGGCCGAGCACGACGCCGACGACGCCACCAGCATCCGGATCCGCCGGCTGGAAGGGCTCCGCCGCCTCGGCGCCCGTGCGGTGGTGCTGCCCGCCGACGTCACGGACCTCGCGCAGACCACCCGCGCGGTCGACGAGCTGCGGTCCCGCTTCGGCGCGCTGTTCGGCGTCATCCACGCGGCCGGGCTGCCGGCGAGCGGTCTGCTCGCCGGGAAGTCACGGGCCGACGCCGACGCGGTCCTCGCCGCCAAGACGCGCGGCACCCTGGTCCTGGACACGGTGTGCGGCCGCGACCCGCTCGACTTCTTCCTGCTCTGCTCCTCGCGCACCGCGATCCTCGGCGGGCCGGGCCAGCTGGACTACTGCGCCGCCAACGCCTTCCTGGACACCTTCGCCGCCGCGCGCGACGGGGTGACGGCCGTCGCGTGGGACACCTGGCGCGACACCGGGATGGCGGCCGACCCGGCCGGCGGGACGGCCGTCGCCCATCCGCTGCTGCAACGCCGACTGCGCAGCAGCCCGACGGTCGAGACCTTCCGCACCACCATCAGCACGGCCGACAGCTGGATCGTCGACGAGCACCGGATGCAGGGGCACGGGCTGGTCCCGGGCACCACCTACCTGGAGATGGTCCGGGCCGCCGTGGCGCCGTACGCCGACGGCCGGGAGATCGAGTTCCGGGAGGTGCTCTTCACCTCGCCGGTGATCGTCCCGGACGACCAGGAGCGCGAGATGCTCACCACCGTCGAGCGCGGCGACGACGCCGTGCTGAGGTTCCGGGTGCACAGCCGGGGGGCCGCGGGACGGCAGGAGCACTGCACCGGAACGGTCGTGCTGCACGACCCGGTGCGGCGGCCGCCGCGCGCTGCCGCTGACCTGCTCGCCGCCTGCGACGTCCAGGAGGTGATCGAGGGGGAGGCCGCGCTCCGCCGGCGGCTGCGCCTCGACTTCGCCGCCGAGGGCGGGCTCATCCGGTTCGCCGTGCACGGCCGGTGGCGTAGCCTCAGCCGCGTCCACGTCGGCACCTCGGGAATGGTCGCCGACCTCGAACTGCCCGAGCGGTACGCCGGCGACCTGGACACCTACCTGCTGCACCCGGCCCTGCTCGACGTGGTCGGCGGCGCGTCCCGGGTGTACGCCGCCGAGGGCTACTACCTGCCGTTCTGGTACGGCAGCCTGCGGTTCGTCCGGGGCCTGACCACCCGGATGGTGTGCCACATCCGGGTCAAGGAGGGCGACTCGTCCGGCGAGACGCTCACCTGCGACGCCGACGTCCACGACGAGCAGGGCCGGCTGCTCGTGCAGATGCGCGACTTCGTCATGAAGCGGATCCACGAACCGGCGGCGATGCGCGACGAGGTCGAGCGGGCCGCGTCCGCCCCGCCGCAGCCCGTACCGTCCGGCCTGGCCACCCTGACCGACCCGACCGGTGGGCTGACCGTGGCCGAGGGGACCGACCTGTTCGACCGGATCCTGGCGACCGACCCGCGCCCCGAGCAGCTTGTCGTCTCGACCCGCGACCTGGCCGCGGCGCAGCGGGCGGCCGCGGCCATCGACCCGGCCCGGCTGGCCGCCGAGCTGGCCGAGGTGGCGGCACCGTCCGTCCTGCACCCCCGCCCCGACCTCGACGTCCCCTACGAGGAGCCCGCCCCGGGCGCCGAGGCGGACATCGCCGCCATCTGGCGCGACGCGCTCGGCATCGACCGGATCGGCCGCCACGACGACTTCTTCGCGCTGGGCGGCCACTCCCTGGCCGCGGTTCAGATCGGCACGAAGCTGCGTGCCCGGTTCGGGGTGGACCTGACCCTGCGCGACTTCTTCGACCAGCCCACCGTGGCGAACACGTCCAGGCTGATGGCCGGCGCCGCGGACACGCCGGCGCCGGCGCCGATCGAACCCATCGCCGACGGCGTGAACGAGCTCTCCGACGACGAGGTGGACGCCATGCTGCGCGAGCTGCTGGCGGCCGAAGGGGGAAGCGAGGCATGACCATGCCCGATCTTGACGGCCTCTCCGCGGCCGACAAGCGGCGGCTGCTGGCCGAGCGGCTGCGTACGCGGGCGCGCGAGTTCCCGCTCTCCTTCCCGCAGCAGCGGCTGTGGTTCCTGGAGCAGCTCGTGCCGGGCGGGGCCGCGTACAACGTGCCGATCGCGGTGCGCCTCGACGGGCCGCTCGACCTGGACGTGTGGCGGCGTTGCTGCGACGAGATCGTGCGCCGGCACGCCGCGCTGCGTACCACCTTCGCCGAGGTGGACGGCGAGCCGGTGCAGCGGGTCGCGGCCACCGGGCGGGCCGACCTCGCGGTGGTCGACTGCGCCGGCGACGACGTGCAGCGCCTCGTCCAGCAGGAGGTGCGGAAGCCGTTCGACCTCGGTACCGGCCCGCTGCTGCGGGTGCGGTTCTTCCGGGTGGCGCCGCGGGAGCACATCCTCGTGCTCAGCGTGCACCACATCGTCGCCGACCTCTGGTCGGTGGCGGTGACCGTACGCGAGCTGGTCACCCTTTATCCGGCGCTGCGCGACGGCCGCCCGTCCCCGCTGCCGGACCTGCCCATCGAGTACGTCGACTTCGCCGCCTGGCAGCGCCGGCAGCTCGAAGGCCCCGGTCTCGCCGACGACCTCGCGTACTGGGCGGCGGCGCTGGACGGCGCGCCGCCGGTGCTCGACCTGCCCACCGACCGGCCACGACCGCCGGTGCAGACCTCGCGGGGCGGGTCCACCCCGTTCCGGCTGTCCGGTCCGCTGACCGAGCGGCTGCGCGCGTTGACCCGCCAGGAGGGCGCGACGCCGTTCATGACGATGCTCGCCGCGTTCACCGCGCTGCTGTCGCGCTACAGCGGTCAGGACGACGTCGTGATCGGCGCGCCGATCGCCAACCGGACCCGGCCGGAGATCGAGGGGCTGGTCGGCTTCTTCGTCAACACGTTGGCGCTGCGCGTGGACCTCTCCGGAAACCCCACCTTCCGTGATTTGCTGTCCCGGGTCCGGACCGCCTGCCTCGGCGCGTACGCGCACCAGGACCTGCCGTTCGAGCGTCTCGTCGAGGAGCTGCACCCGCAGCGGGACCTGTCCCGGTCACCGCTGTTCCAGGTCTCCTTCGTCTTCCAGAACATCGAGGTGCCGGCGCTGGACCTCGGCGGGCTGCGGGTCAGCCCGTACACGGTCGCCAGCACGACCGCGCGTTTCGACCTGGAGCTGCAGGTCTTCGACCGGCCCGACGGGCTGGGCGGCTGGTTCGAGTACAACGCCGACCTGTTCGACGGCGCCACCATCGAGCACCTGTCCAGGGCGCTGCACCGGCTGGTCGAGCACGCCACCGCAGCGCCGGACCAGCCGGTCGCCCGGCTCGACCTGCTGAGCGAGGACGAACGCCACCGGCTGGCGCGCGAACCCAACGACACCCGCCGGCTGTGGGCCGACCTGTCCTGGCCGCACCTCGAGGTCGCCGCCCGCGTACGGGCCGATCCCGACGCCGAGGCGCTGCGCTGCGGTGACCGGTGCCTGACCTACGCCGAGCTGGACCGCCGGGCCAACCAGCTCGCGCACCACCTGCGCCGGCTCGGCGCCGGGCCCGGGGACCTGGTCGGGATCTGCACCGAGCGCAGCCCGCAGATGCTGGTGGCGATGCTCGGCACCCTCAAGGCCGGGTGCGCGTACGTCCCGCTCGATCCGACGTACCCGGTCGAACGCCTCGCGTTCATGATGGCCGACTCGGGGCTCAAGACCCTGCTCACCGAGGGCGACCTCGCCGACCGGCTGCCGGAGCCACCGGCCGTGGTGGTCCGCCTCGACGGGGACGCGGACGCGCTCGCGGCCGAGGACACGGCGGCGCCGGACGTCGAGGTCGCCGGCGACGACCTGGCCTACGTGATCTACACCTCCGGCTCCACGGGGCGACCCAAGGGTGTGCAGATTCCGCACCGGGCCCTGGCGAACTTCCTGCGCTCGATGCGCGAGCTGCCGGGGATCACCCCGGCGGACACCCTGCTCGCCGTCACCACGCTCAGTTTCGACATCTCGATGCTGGAGCTGCTCCTGCCGCTCACCACCGGCGCGCGGGTGCACCTGGTCAGCCGGGAGGTGGCCGCCGACGGCGCCCGGCTCGCGGCGGCGCTGATCGCCTCGGGGGCCACCCTGATGCAGGCCACGCCCTCGACGTGGCGGCTGCTGCTGGACGCCGGCTGGACGCCACCGGCCGGGTTCCGGATGCTCTGCGGCGGGGAGGCGCTGCCCGAGGACCTGGCCCGGCGGCTGGCCGGTGCCGGCGGGGAACTGTGGAACATGTACGGCCCCACCGAGACCACCATCTGGTCGGCGGTGTCGCGGATCACCGGCGGGGTACGGCTGGGCGAGCCGATCGCCAACACCGAACTGCACGTCCTCGACGCGTACAGCCGACTGGTGCCACCCGGCGTACCCGGTGAACTGCACATCGGCGGCGCGGGGCTGGCCCGCGGCTACCTCGGCCGGCTCGAGCTGACCGCTGAGCGGTTCGTTCGGCATCCCTTCCCGATCGGACTGGGTGACCGGCTCTACCGCACCGGCGACCTGGTGCGGCGCCGTGCCGACGGCGGCCTGGAGTTCCTCGGCCGGATGGACCACCAGGTGAAACTGCGCGGGTTCCGCATCGAGCTGGGTGAAATCGAGACGCTGTTGGCGCAGCAGCCGGCGGTCCGGCAGGCGGTCGTGCTGGTACGCGAGGACACCCCCGGCGACCAGCGCCTGGTGGCGTACGTCGTGGCCGACGAGCTGCCGGCGCAGCCGGACGAGCTGGACCAGTGGCGCAGCATCTGGGACTCCGCGTACGACGAGGCGGCGCCGCAGGTCGACCCGACGTTCGATATCAGCGGCTGGAACAGCAGCTACACCGGTGAGCCCATCCCCGCGGTGCAGATGCGTGACTGGGTGGACCGGACCGCCGAGCTGGTGCTGGAGCGCGCGCCGCGCTCGGTGCTCGACGTCGGGTGCGGAACCGGCCTCATCCTGCACGCCGTGGCCCCGCACTGCCGCCGCTACTGGGGCACCGACTTCTCCACCGTCGCGCTGGACCGGCTGCGGCGCTCCGCCCGCTATCCCGGCGACGTCCAGCTGCACGAGTGCGCCGCCGACCAGCTCGACCGGCTGCCGGACCAGCTCTTCGACGTCGTCCTGCTGAACTCCGTCGTCCAGTACTTCCCGGACGGGGAGTACCTGGCTCGGGTGATCGAAGGGGCACTGCGCCGGCTCGCCCCGGGCGGCGCCGTGGTGATCGGCGACGTCCGCAGCCTGCCGCTGCTCGAGGCCTTCCACACCTCGGTCGAGCGCCACCGGGCCGAGCCCGGTGACACCGAGGACATCCTCGCCGCGCGGGTACGCCGCCGGGTGGCCGAGGAGGAGGAGCTGGTCATCGACCCGCGCTACTTCCTGGCCCTGCGCGACCGCATCCCCGGCATCGCCGACGTCCGCGTGCAGCCCAAGCGCGGCGGGTTCGACAACGAGCTCACCCGCTTCCGGTACGACGTCGTACTGGCCGCCGGCGCGGCCGTTGCTGCGGTGCCGTGCCCCTGGCAGGAGTGGACCTCCATGGGGGCGTTGCGCGCGCAGTTGGGCGGCGACATCGTCGCCGTACGGGGCGTGCCGAACGCCCGGGTGCTGCCCAACGGTGGCGTCGACCCGGAGGACCTGGTCCGCTTCGCCGAGGCGGCCGGCTACCGGGCCGAACTGGACTGGTCCGACCACGGCCCGGACGGCGCCTACCATGTCGTGCTGCGCCGGCCCGGCGCCGCGGACCACCCGGTCGCCGCGGCGCAGCCGTCGCCTGCGGACCGGCCGCTGTCGGCCTATGTCAACGGCACCGCCGCCCGGCGTGCCCGCAAGCTTCAGCCGCGGCTGCGCGCCGCACTCGCCGAACGGCTGCCGGAGTACATGGTCCCGTCGGTGTACGTGTTCCTGGACGCGCTGCCGCTGACGCCCAACGACAAGGTCGACCGCCGCGCGCTGCCCGCCCCCGACCGGCTGCGCGCGAGCCTGCGCACGCCGTACGAGCCGCCCCGCGACGACCTGCAGCGCGCGCTCGCCGACATCTGGGGTGAGCTGCTGCGTGTGGACGGGCTCAGCGTGCACGACGACTTCTTCGACCTGGGCGGCCACTCGTTGCTGGCCACCCAGGTCATCTCGCGGATGCGGGCCCGCCTCGGCGTCGACGTGTCGCTGCGGGATCTGTTCGAGCATCCGACAGTCGCGACGCTGGCCGGATGGTTGACCGCCCGGGGTCCGGTACCGGCCGCCGTGCCGACGGCCGTCGAACCGGTGCCCCGCGGCGGGGACCTGCCGCTGTCGTTCGCCCAGGAGCAGTTGTGCGTCGACTTCCCGGTCCCGCCGCAGGACGCCTTCCACACGGTGGTGACCGCCGCGCGCCTGCGCGGGCCGCTGGACGAGGACGCCCTGGGCCGGGCCCTCGATCACCTGGTGCGACGGCACGAGACGCTGCGCACTCGGCTGGTCACCCGGCCGGAGGGGCTGGTGCAGGTGATCGACGAGGAGGGGTCCTGGCCGCTGACCCGGGTACGGCTCGACGAGGCCGACGCCGCGGACCCACTGCCCGCCGTCCGGCGCGTGCTGGACGAGGAGGCGGATCTGCCCTTCCCGCTGGCCGACGGTCCGCTGGTCCGGGCCCGGCTGATCACGGTGGACGACCGGGACCGCGTGCTCGTGCTCGCCATCCACCACGCCGTCACCGACAACTGGTCGTACGGGGTGCTGCTGCGTGAGCTGGCGGTGGCGTACGACGCGTTCGCCGACGGGCGGGACCCGGGCCTGCCGCCGTTGCCCGTCCAGTTCGTCGACTTCGCCGCCTGGCAGCGCCAGGAGTACGCCTCCGGCGCGTGGGACCGGCAGGCCCGCTACTGGCGCGACCGGCTGGCCGACCTGCCCGCGACGCCGTCGTTTGTCGTCGAGGACCTGACGGCCGACGAGGCGCTGCCCGCGTCCCGCCACGACTTCGTGCTCGGCGCGGAGCTCACTGCGGGCCTTCGGGCGCTGGCCAACCGGGAGAACGCCACGCTGTTCATGGTGCTGCTGGCGGCGTACGACGCGCTGCTGGCCGCGTACACCGACAGCCGTGACCTGGCGGTCGGCTTCCCGACGGCCGGCCGCGACCGGCCGGAGGCCGAGAACCTGATCGGCTACCTGGTCAACTCCCTGGTGGTGCGCGCCGACCTCGGGGGCGACCCGAGCTTCCGCGAGCTGACGGCGCGGGTGCGGGAACGAACCCTCGAGGCGCACGCCCACCACACCGTCCCGATGCAGCCGCTGCGGCGCGAGATGCCCGCCGCGCGCGACCGGGTGCGGCTGGGGTTCAACCTGCTCAACGCGCCGCTGCCGCCGACCGTGCTGCGCGGCGTACGCCTCGAACCGGTGTCACCCGACGACGGCTGGGTCTTCGTGCACGTGCCGCCCGGCCTGCGGCCGGCGGAGGTGGACCTCGGCCTGATCGTGATGGAGGACGCCGGCGTGCTGCGGGGCCTGTGGCTGCATGCCGCCGACCGCGTCGACGCGCGCCTGGTGGGTCGCCTGCGACGCCAGTGGGGCCGGCTGCTGGAGATGGTGGTGGCCGACCCCGACCGGCGGATCGAGGAGCTGGGACGGGTCCTGCGCGCCGACGGGGCGGGGGAGCCGAGATGAGCGAGAAGTGGTTCTGGGCCCGCCGTCCGCGGCCGGCCGCGTCGACCCGCCTGGTGTGTCTTCCGTACGCCGGCGGAGCGGCGACGGCCTACCGGACATGGGCCCACCTGGCACCCAGTCACGTCGAGGTGTGCCCGGTCGAGCTGCCCGGCCGCGGCGTGCGGATGGGGGAGGAGCCGTACCGCCGGCTCGCACCGCTGGTCCGGGCACTGGCCGATGCGCTCGAACCGTTGCTCGACCGGCCCTACGCGCTGTTCGGCCACAGCATGGGTGGCCTGCTCGCCTTCGAGCTCGCCCGGCTGCAGCGCCGCCGCGGCCACCCCGCGCCCGCACACCTGTTCGTGTCCGCCTCGCCGGCCCCGGGACGGCGCCACGAGTCCACGGTGCACGACGCCAGCGACGCCGAGGTGAAGGCCCGGCTGCGCTCGTTCAACGGCACCCCGCCGGAGGTGCTCGACAACGAGGAGCTGATGGCGCTGGCGCTGCCGATCATCCGCGCCGACTTCGCCGTGCTGGAGACCTACGAACTCGTGGACGAGCCACCGCTCGACATTCCGCTCACCGTGTTCGGTGGCATCCACGACCGCACCTTCCAGCCGGCCGACCTTGCGGGCTGGCGTGACCACGCGACGAGCGTGCAGCTGCGGATGCTGCCCGCCGGCCACTTCTTCCTCGACGAGCTGGCGCCGGAGCTGATCCGGTTGATCACCGCCGGGGTCGGCCCCGTCCGTCATCCGGTTCGGTAGCGCAGCGTCGGGGGGGGGGGGGCGCGGGCCGGCCCCCCCCGCCCCCCCCCCCCGCGCGCCCGCGCGGGGGCGGGGCCGCGGCGCGGCCCCCCCCCCCCCCCCCCCCCCCCCCCCCCCCCCCCCCCCCCCCCCCGGCCCGCCGGTCGGGCAGGTCACGGGCCGGCGCTCGGCCCGGCCGCCCGCTGCTCGGTGGGTATCGCCTCCAGCGCTTCTCGCGCGTACTCGCCGATGGGCCGGGTGCGGCCGTCGTCGTGCCACTGTTCGAGGGCGCTGAAGTAGACACCGAAGATGTAGGTGCGCGCCAGGACCCGGGCCGGAACCGGCCCGTGCCCGCGGTCGGCCAGGGCCGCGGCGATGCGCTCGACCATGGCGTCCATCGTGGCGTACACGGCCGCCCGGACGGCGGGTTCCTCCAGCACGTAGCGCATGCCGCGCCACGGCCCTCCGTCGCCGGCGCTGGCCGCGAGGCGGGTCATCGTGCCGGGCAGGTCGTCGAGGTCGAAGACCTCGTCGAAGCCGTCCGCCCCGACGGCCGCGAACGGGTCGACGGTGAACAGCCCCTCCTTCGAGCCGAAGTAGCGGTAGAAGGTGGACGGTGACACCGCCGCTTCCCGCGCGATGTCGTCGATGGTGACGTTGTGGAACCCGCGAGAGTCGAAGAGCTCCATGGCCGTGTCCTGGATTGCCCGGATCGCGGCCATGCGATTGCGTTGACGCAGGCTGAGCGGCATGTCGTTGAGTGTAGCGATGTGAAACTCTTACTCAGAAAGCAACCAACTATCAAGGTGATAGTAGCTGTCAGAATTTGCTACGATGCTGGTATGGACGCGATCGCGGTGCGAGGTGTGCGCAAGGTGTTCGGCGGCACCGTCGCGTTGAACGGCCTGGACCTCACGGTCGCCGAGGGCGAGGTGCACGGCTTCCTCGGGCCGAACGGGGCGGGCAAGAGCACGACCATCCGGGCCCTGCTCGGCCAGCTACGGGTGGACGCCGGTGAGGCGAAGATCTTCGGTCTCGACTGCTGGACCCAGTCGGTGGCGGCCCACCGGCACCTGGCGTACGTGCCGGGGGACGTGGCGCTGTGGCCCGGCCTGACGGGAGGGGCCTGCATCGACGTCCTCGGCCGGCTGCACGGAGGGGCGGACCCGCGCCGACGGCGGGAGCTCATCGAGCGGTTCGAGCTCGACCCGACGAAGCGCACGCGCACCTACTCGAAGGGCAACCGACAGAAGGTGGCGCTGATCGCGGCGCTCGCCACGAACGCCGACCTTCTCCTGTTCGACGAGCCGACCTCGGGGCTGGACCCGCTGATGGAGGAGGTCTTCCAACAGTGCGTCCGGGAGCTCAAGGACGGCGGTCGGACCGTCCTGCTGAGCAGCCACATCCTCTCCGAGGTGGAGGTCCTGTGCGACCGCGTCAGCATCATCAGACGCGGTGCGGTGATCCGTACCGGAACGCTCACCGATCTGCGCAGCCGTACCCTCACCCGGGTCACCGCCCTGACCAGGCACCCGCTGTCCGGCCTGGAGCAGCTCGACGGTCTCGTCGACCTCGCCGTGACGACCCGGCCGGACGGCACCCACGTCAGCTTCCGCGCCGGCCCCGCGGCGCTGGCCGCGGCGGTCGGCTGCGTCGCCGCCGCCGAACCGGCCTCGCTGACGGTGCAGCCGCCCAGCCTCGACGAGCTGTTCCTCACCAACTACCGCAGTGACGTCCCGGACGCCGTCGCCGGGAGCGCGGCGCGATGACCGGATACTGGCGCTGCCTGGCGCTGAGCCTGCGCACCGGCTACACCCAGGTCCTCGGCTGGCCCCTGCTGGTGGCCGCCCTCGTGGTCGCGAGCGCGGCCACCATCAACGACACGTACCCCGACCAGGCCAGCCGCGACCGGTACGCCGGGGCGTACGAGCTGCTGAACGGCAGCGCGGCGTTGCAGGGTCGGGGGTACGACCTGCACACCCTGGGCGGCATCCTGGTCAACGAGATGGGCTACCTGACCCTGATCATGATTCCCCTGATCGGCGTGCACCTCGCGATCCGGTTCACCCGCAGCGTCGAGGACACCGGACGGCTCGACATCCTCACGTCGTACCCGGTCCACCGGCTGGCACCGGCCGCGGCCGGGGTGACCGCCGCCGCGGTCGCGGCGGCACTGACCGCCGTGATGACCGCGATCGGGCTGTCGGCGCTGGGTTACCCGCCCGGCGGGTCCTGGCGCTACGCCGGCGGGCTCGCGATCTTCATGCTCGTCTTCACCGGGGTGGGCACCCTGATCGCCCAGTGCTGCCGAACCGCCCGGACCGCCTACCTGCTCGCGGCGGGTGTCTGGCTGATCAGCTACCTGGCCCGCGCGGCGGTGGACGCGCAGCAGTGGGACGCGACCGGGTGGAATCCGCAGTCATGGCTGGCCGAGATCCGGCCGTTCGCCGCCGACCCCCCGTTGTGGCCCTGGCTCGCCGCCGGCGCGCTCGCCGTCGGCCTGTTCGCCGCCACCGCCGCGGTCGCCGTCCGGCGTGACCAGGGAGCCGGCATCATCGCCCCACGGCCGGGTCCGGCCACGGCGCCGGCGTGGGTCCGTTCCCCCTTCACCCTCCTGGTACGGCTCACCGGCGGTCTCGGTGCCGGCTGGGTCGGGGCGAGCGCGTTGTTCGCCTTCGCCTTCGGATACCTGACCCCCCAGATCAACCACCTGGACGCCGCCACGAAGGCCGAGCAGAGCGCCACCGTCGACGCCACCCTGACGATCTTCGTCCAGCTGACCGCGCTGCTCGCCGCCGCCGCCGGGATCCAGATCGTGCAGTGGCTGGCGGCCGAGGAGACGGCCGGCCGGGTGGGCTACAGCCTGTCCACCATGGTGAGCCGGTGGCGGTGGTGGACGTCCACCACGCTGCTGACGACCATGTGGTCGATGCTGGTCCTGCTCTGCGGTGGTCTCGCCACCGGGCTGGGCCTCCAGGCGGGCTTCGGCGAGGGCCACTACTTCAGCAAGGGGCTGACCGCCACCCTGTCGTACGCCGCCGCGGTCGTGCTGCTGGCCGGCACCGCCGTGGCCGTGCACGCGCTGAGCCCCAGAGCGGTCCCCGTCGCGTGGCTCCCCGTCGGCTGGGGCCTCGTCGTCTGCCTCCGTGCCGACCTGCTCAAACTCCCGTCCTGGGCGCGTCAGCTCTCCCCGGTGCACTGGATCGGCGCGGTTCCCCGCGACGCCTGGCACCGGCCCGCGGCCCTCGCCATGGTCGTTGCCGCCGTCGCTCTCGTCGCCGTGTCGGCGGTGCGCTACCGCTGGCGGGACCTCGAAGCCGGGTGACCTCCGCCGCGTGAGCGCGGCGGCGGTGGGTCAGCCGCCGGTCGCTGTGCGGTCTAGCTGCGATCACTGACCGGCATGGCGCGGAGTCTGTCGCCGAACGGTAGCGTGGAAGTTCCGACGTAGCGTTGGAGGCAGCGTTTGATCCGCAAGGGTCCGGTCCGGTGCGGAGATGGCAGGACTGTGATGAGACACGCCAGCCGCAAACTGGCGGTCAAGCTCCTGATCAGGCCAAACGTCTCCCGCCGGGCCAGCGTCGGCAGCAGCAGGCAAACAACCGCTCCAAGGCACGAAGTCAGTCAGAGCAAGAGTCACGTCCGCTGCTGCCGACATCAGCCCATCACCTGCGGACCGACCCCACCAGCCTCACAGTCAGTGCAGGTCAACGCGGGCCACTCCCTGCCACCCCAGGTGAACCCCCAGGTCGCTAGACTAGACGATCTATTCCGAGGGATCAGTGGTCGTAGGCGATGAGGGAGCGCATGACGGGTTGGCCGGTGGTCCAGTTGTGCCAGATCGCGGCGGTCATCGCGAGGATGCGTTGTGCGACGCGTACGAGTACGCCGGTGCCGGTACGGCCGCCGTGTCGTTCGAGGTCGAGTTGACCTTTGAGGGTCTGGTTGACGGACTCGATGTTCTGCCGCGCAGCGCGCAGCAGGGGCCGTCCGGGGCGTGGCTTCTCGGTGCGGTAGGCGGGGCGGATCATGGTGACGCCGCGTTCGGTCAGCTGTCGTTCGGTGGCAGCGTCGCGGTAGCCCTTGTCCACGACCAGGATCAGTCCGTCGGGATGGGTCAACAGGCCGGTGTCCAGGTCGAACAGGTCCATGAGTGCTTCGCGTTCGTCGGTCTTGGCGGTGGCCAGGGCGAATGCCACGGGCAGTCCGTGCACGGTGGTGACCAGGTGCAGACGCAGGCCCCAGAAGCGACGCGAGTGCGAGGCGCAGTAGCCGTAGGTGGCCCACCCGGCCAGATCAGAGCGTTTGACGGTCTCGCGGGAGCGTCCGCACTCCACCGGGGTGGAGTCGGCGATGCGCACCGGGTGCTGCCACAGGTCGGTGTCCAGGGCCAGGACCCGGATCAGATGGGTGATCTGCGTGCCGAGTGTGCGCAGCCGCTTGTTGTACGCGGGCTGTTTTGTTCGGGATGTAGGGGAACAGGTGGGTCAGGTTCATGCGGGCGTGACGGATCCAGCGGGCTTCCGTGTGGTAGCCCGACAGGGCTTGCAACACCGACAGGGTGATCAGTTCGGCGTCGGTGATCTTCGGGACGATCCCGACTGTGGGTCGCCACCGGGTGGGCTGGGGCGACGACTTCAACACGTCGTCGATCTTCACGTACAGTGCGGTGGCGAGGGTGTCCCGATCGACGTGCACGTGGCCTCCATGGTCATCGTTGCTTCGCAACGTCGATCATGGACGCCCTCGCCTCTCTTCACTGCCCCGTACCCCTTGGAATAGATCGTCTAGGCCCTCGCGCCCCCGTAGCTCAGGGGATAGAGCATCGGTTTCCTAACCCGACGCTCCGCCGGCGTCCACAGGCCGCCGAACTGCGGCTTTCCCATCGTCCCCGTTGCATGCCGGTCGCTTCGTGGCCGTGATGCGATCGCTTGCTGAAGATCAGCTCGAGCGTTGGAGCCGCCCATGCGGGGCTACTTCACCGTGGCGCGGCAGCAACCGGTGCCGGCTCTGCCGGGCCGGTCGGCAGCACCTCCATCGTGCGCAGTGGCGATAGAAAGATCGGAATCCAGGCGACGGCCATGCCGATGGTGCCGCACCAGAGCGCGGCGCGCAGCGACACGTGCTCTCCAACGAAACCGGCGAGCACCGAGCCGATCGGCAGTGCCCCGAAGAGCACGAAACGCATGGTGGCGTTCATCCGGCCCAGCATCCGGTCCGGGGTGATGGTCTGCCGGAAGCTGACCAGCAGTACGTTGTCGATCGACGCCTTCGCCATCATCAACAGGTAGGCCACGGCGGCGACCCACAGCCAGACGCCCCGGTCGGCGAAGGGCAGCAGCAGGTAGATGGGTGCCACGGTCGTCGCGGCGACGATGAGGGTCCGCCCGTAGCCGAAGCGCAGCGCGAGTCGCCGGGCGGTCATCGTGCCCAGGACCGCGCCCACCCCGCCCACGGCGAAGAAGGCGCCGACCAGTGCCTCCGGCAACCGCAGTTCCCGGACGATCAGCAGCGGAACGATGACGACGATGACCGTGGAGGCCAGGTTCACCAGTGCCCCTGATGCGGCGACGGCACGCAGGGCGGGCTGTCCGGCGACGTAACGCAGGCCCTCACCGATCTCCCGCCACAGATGCCGGGGTCCGTCGGGTACGGCAGGTGCCGGCTCCGGGCGGCGGATCAGGCGCAGGCAGAGAAATGACCACAGGTATGTGACCGCGTCGATGGCGATGGCGATCGGCGCGGTCAGTGCCTGGACGAGGGCGCCGCCGGCCCCTCGGCCGGCGATCCGGGAGACCGCCTCGGTGCCGGCGAGGCGGGCGTTACCGGCCACCAGGTGCTCGCGTCCCACGACCGTCGGCAGATAGCTCTGCGCCGCCACGTCCGAGAAGACCCGGCCCACGCCCACCAGGAAGGCGACGACGAAGAGTTGGGTCATCGTGAGGATCCCCCACCACGACGCCAGTGGCACCCAGGCCAGCAGCAGGAACCGGACGAGGTCGGCGGCGAGCAGGACGGGCCGTCGGCGCATCCGGTCGACCCACACTCCGGCGGGCAGGCCGATCAGCAGGAACGCCGCGGTGGTGGCGGCGTTGAGCAGGCCCACCTGTTCCGGGCCGGCCTGCAAGGCCACGATCGCCGCCAGAGGCAAGGCGATGTAGCTGATCTCGCTGCCGAGCCGACTCACCGCCGTACTTGCGAAGAGCAGTTCGAAGTCTCGATTCGCCATGCCGGGAGCATGCTGCGACAGGACCGTCAGCTCGATAGATTTAGACCAGGCTAAATCCCAGGAGGGCGATGCTCACCATCGGGTTCTCGGCGTACGACCTCGCGGTGATGCGGTTCGCGTTCTCACCGATGCAGGAGATCGTCGCCAGCGTCCGCGTGCTCAAGGATCCAGCGGCGCACGCCCTGCACGTGCCGTGGGTCAAACAGGCGGCACCCCGGGTGGCCGCGGCAGCGGGCGCCTTCGACCTGCTGTTCGCCCTGGTGCCAGTGCCGAGCTGGTACATCCCCGACTTCGTCACACCACCCCCGACGACGCCGGTACCCGATCTGCAGACCGAGCTCGCAGATCTCCGCCGCACCGCACCGCAGCAGGTGCGCACAGACCTGGACCGGTTGACGACACTGCGGGACCCGGGGCGGCGGAACGCATCCCCCGGGCGGAACGACGCCCAAGCGCGCAGGGACGATGCCGAACTGCACGCCTTGTGGACCGACCCCGCCGCTGGGCTGGATCGCCTCGCCCGACAGATGAGCGACTACTGGAAACTGGCCGTCCGCGAGTACTGGCCGCGGTTGCGTAGCCTGCTGGAGGCCGACGTCGTGCACCGCGCCCGCCGCCTGGCCGACGGCGGCCCCACGAGCCTCTTCGCCGACCTGGCGCCATCCGTGAGCTGGCAGGACGACCAACTCACGATCGTCCATCCACGCTTCGCCGGTCACCGCCAACTGGACGGCGAGGGCCTGCTGCTCGTCCCGTCGGCATTCGTCTGGCCGACCGTCTTTTCCAGCACGATGCCACCTTGGCAACCGACAGTGACCTACCCCGCCCGCGGCGTAGCGACACTGTGGGAGAAGCAGACCACCGGGACCGCCCCGGCCCTGGAACGGGTGATCGGGCGCTCCCGCACCCGGCTGTTGCTGGAACTGGACGCACCAGCCTCCACCACAGAACTGGCCTACCGCACCGGACTGACAGCGGGAGCCGTCTCGCAACACCTGAGCCTGCTGCGATCGGCCGGACTCGTAGGCGCGTCACGCAGCGGCCGACTGGTGCTGTACTTCAGGACCAACGCGAGCGACATGCTGCTAACTGCGGATCGTGCTGATGCTGCCTCAGCCTCGCTGCGATCGTTTACCGAGGATCGGCTGAAACGTTAGATGACGGAACCGTCAGGTCGAGCCGACTACTCCTCGCTGAGTAGTTCCCGGCGCCATTCGGCGAATCGGCCACGGAGATCATCCAGCGCTGCGCCGGTGACGCCGTACTGGGCGAAGTCGTCGGGATCGAGGCGGGTGGCTTGTCCGAGGGCGTCGGCGAAGATGCGCGGGTCGAAGCCGCGGTCGGCGCGGCGCGCGAGGGCGATCAGGGCGTCGCGGGTGTAGCGGCCGGATCGGATGGTGG
>NZ_JBXUOW010000083.1:0-19788 GCF_057196645.1 Micromonospora sp. ATLC16 | reverse complement strand
CTGGATCAACACCGCCAGCGCCCGCCGCGCTCACACCACGCCCACAGCCGCCCTCAACCTCCACGGCATCCCATGATCAAGCGGACATTCCCGGACTACTCCGGGGCCCTGAACACGTTCCGGCTCACCTCCCGCAAGTACTGGGACGAGTTGAAGCACGACATCAAACCGATCTACACCGCCGTCAACGCCACCGCGGCCCGGGCCGCGTTCGACGAGCTGGCCGAGAAGTGGGGTGACAGGTATCCGGCGGTGATCCGCTTGTGGGACAACGCCTGGGCGGAGTTCATCCCGTTCCTCGACTACGACGTCGAAATCCGGCAAGTAATCTGCTCGACCAACGCGATCGAATCGCTCAACGCCCGCTACCGGCGGGCGGTCAAGGCCCGCGGCCACTTCCCGAACGAGCTGGCCGCGTTGAAGTGTCTGTACCTGGTGACCCGGTCCCTGGACCCCACCGGAGCAGGCAGAACCCGATGGACGATGCGCTGGAAACCCGCGTTGAACGCCTTCGCCATCACCTTCAGCGACCGCTTCCCCGCCGCTGAAACCTACTAACCAAGATCGCCGGAAACACCGTTAGCGAGACAGCCCCACGCGTCCAGCCTGACGGGTGCCTTTGCGGAATTGAATTGGCTTGGATCGGCGACATGTGGTCGGGGGCCTTGGGGCTGAGTTGGTGGGTGGAGGCAAACGGACCCGGCGGCTGTCTGCCACGCCAGGTCCGTTCAGGGTGCCGCCGGTAGGGGTCAGGCTGGTTGGCGGGACACGACCGTCTGGACTGCCTCGATCAGGCTGGTCGTGCGGGGGTCTGGGCCCATCGTGACGCGGAGTCCGTTCATCACGTAGCCGAAGGCGATGCCGCTGGCCGGGTCGGCGTAGCCGAGCGAGCCGCCGTGGCCGGGGAAGCCGAAGGCGGTAGGCGACCACCAGGGCTGTTCCGGCAGTGGCAGGCCGAAGCCGAGCGCCGGCCGGGTCGGCACCTTGAGCACCTGGTCGGTTCCGCTGGCCTGTTCGCGGGTGGCGGTGGTGAGGGTGGTCGCGTCGAGGATCCGGATGCCGTCGACCTCGCCGATCAGGCCCGCGTAGAAGCGGGCTAGTGATGCGGCGGTGCAGATGCCGTTGACCGAGGGGATTTCCGCCGACCAGGTACGTGGGTCGGTGAGGTCGAGCGGCGGGTCGGTCACCATCGTCGACCGGACCGCCAACGAGGTTGGATTGGTGTACGCGGCGAGCGCCTCCCGCAGCGCTTCCGGTATCGCCCCGGTGGCGGCGGGTGGGTCGACCGGCTGCTCGACGGTCCGGGCGACCCGGTGTGCCTCGGTGGTGGGCAGGCCGATCCAGAAGTCCAGACCGAGTGGTTTCGCGATCTCGTCGGCGAAGTACGTGCCGAGGCTGCGGCCGGTAGTGCGACGGACCACCTCGCCGACCAGCCAGCCGTAGGTGAGCGCGTGATAGCCGTGTGCCGTGCCCGGCTGCCAGGCGGGTGCCTGGGCGGCTAGGGCGGCGACGACCGGATCCCAGGCCAAGGCCTCTGCGAGCGGAACCGGACGGTCGAGTACCGGCAGCCCTGCCTGGTGGGACAGGAGCCAGCGGACCGGGATGCTGTCCTTGCCGGCCGCCGCGAACTCGGGCCAGTACTCGGCGACGGGTGCGTCCAGGTCGAGTTGCCCGCGCTGGGCCAGCAGGTGCGCGCAGGCGGCGGGCACGCTCTTGGTGGTGGAGTAGACGACCTGGAGGGTGTTCTCCCGCCAGGCGCGGCCGGTGGTGAGATCAGCGGCCCCGCCAAAGAGCCGAACTACCTCCCTGCCGTGCCGGTAGATGCTGACGGCCGCGCCGAGCTCGGACCGCGTCTCGAAGTTCGCCAGGAACGCCTCCTGGACCGGCTCGTAACCGGGCGCCACGGTGCCGCTTACCACGGACATGCGCTCTCCTCTAGGAGTGTCGGGCCCAGGCGACGACGAGCCCGGGCGTTGGTGTCAGGATATTCTGACACATGACGTCAGGGTCTCCTGACGTGCCTATGCTTATGGAATGGCGGAGGAAATGGTTCCGGGGCACGCGAACCTCGTCGGGTTCCGGTTACCGGACGAGACGCTGAGTACCGCCGCCGCAGCACCGGCCGGCACCGTCGGCTACCGGGCCCGGTGCAGTTGCGGTTGGGTGGGCACCAGCGACTATCCGGCCGCCGACGAGGGGCGCTGGATGGCCACCTCCGAATGGAGCGGACACATCGGGCCGATCCTGGCCGCCACTCCACCCGGTTGGCTGCTGGGCCGCTCCGACACCCTCCGGGACAACATCGCCGAGTTGGCCACTACCTGGCCGTTGCAGGCGCTCGGCATCCTCGCCGAGGTGGAACGTTGGCAACGGCCGCTGATCGAACGCGCCGTCGTGGCGGCCCGGGAGGCCGGGCTCTCCTGGGCCGAGATCGGCAACGCGCTCGGCATCAGCCGGCAGTCGGCGCACGAGCGGTTCCGCAACGTCGCACCGTCCAAGCCACCCGCCTGACGGCACCCCAGGGGCGGCCCAGCTAGCCCGTCAGCCCGCCACCGGCACAGGCACTTCGTTGTCCTGGTGTGACCGTTATCGAAAGCGTCGGCCCCTGGCGGCGACGGCGGCGGCGACGGCGGTGGCGAGGCACGTCGCGGCCCCGACGATCAGCGGTATGCGGCTGCCGAGGTTCACGGCTGCTGCGCCGAGCGGGATGGCGAGTGCAATGGGGCCGAACATCACGGTATTCGCGGTCGCGGCGACGCGGCCGAGTGCCTCCATCGGGGCGCTCGTCTGGATGGCCGTGACGGCTGCCGTCAGCGTCCACGGCAGCCCGATCCCGACCGCGATGCCCGACCCGAGCATCACCGGCCACCACGGCAGGCACCGGGCGAGCAGCGCGAGCGCGAAGATGGCCGCGCCGGCTGTGCCGACGGCAACCGGGCCGTGGCGGGTAACGAGCCGCCCGGCCACGAGGCCACCGGCGATCGAACCGGCGCCCTGGGTGGCGCCGAGGACCCCGAGGAACGTGGCCGGGAGGCCAAGCATCCCGGTGACGACGGCATAGGTGGCCGCTGTCTGGAATCCTGACGTGGCAATCGCGACCGCCGCCAATGTGACGGTGATAGCAAGCACGCGGCGCTTACGGAAGACGCCGCCGACCATGCCCGGGCGGTCCTGCTCCGGCAGCGATCGTCGGGTCAACTGCAGGGCGGCGTAAAGGACCGCGGAGGCAACGAGCGTCATGGCACTGAGTGCGGCGACGGCCGCACCGCCCCCTAAAGCGTAAAGCCCGGCTCCTGCGAGGGGCGCGACGAGCTTCATTCCTTCCATGGCGCTGGAGCGCCAGCCGTTGACGTCGGCGAGCCGGTCGACGTCGATGGCCGCCGGCAGCAACACAGTCTCGCCCGCGTCACGCAGAACCATGCCGACGCCGTAGGCGAGGGACACCGCGAAGATCAACCAGGTCTCGTCCGGGCCGTGCACTGCGTACAGACTGAGCAGCACACAGGCCGTCGCTAGGTTCACGGCGATTACCGCCGGCCGTCGCGGCAGCCGGTCGAGCAGCCGTCCCAGCCACGGCCCGGCCAGCGTCGGGGTGTAGACGCCCAGGCCCGCGAGCGCGGCGAGGCTGCTCGATCCGGTCAGGTCGAATAGCCAGACCCCGGTAACGAGCGCCATGGCGTTGCCACCGAACCCGGACAGGACGGAGACGGCAAGGAACAGTGCAATGTTTCGCTGTGCCATGTTGGGGATGCTGTAATGCTGAGCCTATAGCAGTCAACCTCACGGGCGCTTGTCAATGATCCGTTGACATCGATCGAGCGCCTCCCGTGCCGGTGCGGGCAGTTCCGCGGCATGGGCCAGGTCTGCGCCGACATGCACGGCTAGCGCGAACAGCGCACCTGGTGGTGCCTCCACCGCAGCGGCGACGGTGGCCCGCACCAACGCGGCTCGGGTAAACCGTCGGTCCCAGACCCGGTCTACCCTGATCCAGCGTTCTAGGTCGGCGAGAGCGTCTCGCAACGTCGAGAGCTCAGCGGCATAGTCGAGGTCGGCGTGGTGACGCCGCGACCGGAGCGCCGCCAGCAGGCGCTGATGGCGTTGCTGTGCGGCCTGGCGACTGGCCACCCCGAGCGCCTCCGCGATCGCCGTCCACGTCGCCCCAGCGAGGCGAGCCCGCTCGACAAGTCCCAATTCATGCTCGTCGAGCCGCTCCCGCGCCGCCCGCACCGCCGCGATCTCATCAAGTACCGCATCCATATGTCAACGATAAGTTGACAAAGGCTATCCGGCTTGGCGCCGCTGGTCTCCCTGGCACTGGCGCACGACCGGGACCTGCACCCGTCGGCCGGTGTCATCGACTCGCAGACGGTGAAGGGCGCGGACACCGTCGGCGCCGACAGTCGCGGCTGCGACGCCGGAAAGAAGATCAACCGACGTAAGCGGTTCATCGTGACCGACACCCTCGGCCTGCTGGTCACCGTGTGGATCCTGGCCGCCTCGTGGCAGGACCGCGACGGAGCCAGAGGCGCCCTACTTCCCACCGTCGCGGCCACCCCGATCTGGCACGTGTTCGCCGACCAGGGCTTCACCGGCCGGCTCGTCGACCGGACCGCCACGATCGACGCCTGGTACTCCGGGAAACACCGCGACTTCGGCGCGAACATTCAAGCCGTGATGCGCCCGGACGGGCTCCCGATCTGGACCTCGGATGCGATGCCCGGACATCTGCACGACCTGACCTGCGCTCAACGCCTGGACGTCACCGGCGCCCTCTACTGGACGGCCTCCGAACTGCGGCTGCGGACCCTGGCAGACTCCGGCTACGAAGTCGCTGGCCAGGCTATCCACCCCGTGCAAGCAACCCGCCGACGGCCGGCGCCTCGCGGTCGACAACCGCACCACAACACCGCCCTACGATCAATGCGATGCCTCGGAGAACGCGGCTTCGCGATCCTCACCGGCCGTTGGCGGACCCTAGTCACAGCACCGCCAGCCCCCTGAACCGGCGACATCGTCCGCGCCGTGCTCCACCTCACCCACTTCGAATACCGATACCTACCCGAATCTTGTTGAGATCACTTCATTCCACCAGGGATTCCACGCTCATCTGCTTCAGGACGGAGGTGGGAAGAAGATCCGCGTATGCATGGCGTCGTGTCGCCAAATGCACAGCGGCGACGGCGGGAACATCCCAGTCCCAGGACCGGACAACCTGAAAACCGTCATGTTGG
Source organism: Micromonospora sp. ATLC16 (assembly GCF_057196645.1). NCBI lineage: Bacteria > Bacillati > Actinomycetota > Actinomycetes > Micromonosporales > Micromonosporaceae > Micromonospora > Micromonospora sp. ATLC16. The sequence continues at coordinate 14,557 of NZ_JBXUOW010000083.1, read as the reverse complement.
ACGTCCATAGCAGGCGAGTCTTGCAGAGTCTGCGGCACTTTCTCCATCGACATGATTGACCGCACTCAACTCGGCAGCGCCGGACGCCGCCTGACCGGCCAACATGACCGACTGTAGTTGGTTGTTGCCGAGCAGGCTCGGCCGCGAGTCACAGCCGCACTCGAAGATGTCGTTAGCTGCCGTGTGCTCGGTGGCGTGTCCGGCTCTGCACTCAAGCCACCAGGCAGAAGCTGCTGGCCGGGACGCGGATGAATACGGCCGGTCACGAATACGTGCGTTGCACCAATCCTGTACGGGCTGATCGGCCGGGTGGTCGAGTCCCTGCCCGCGAAGCTCACCCGAGGCAAACACCTGATGCGAACCCGGGGCCAACTCCACGAACGGTACTCCGATGTGTTCCACACCCTGGCCCCCGGCCGAGGCCGCATCGCCCCCGGCCACCCACTCGGCATCTGGACCCACCCGGCGGGAGAGGCGCCATGACCACCGACACCACGGGGCGGCCCGGGTGGCCCGCCTTCACTCACGCGAAGGCCCGCCGCCAGATAGGGCCGGTGTGTGGCACAGACGGCGTGCCGTTGAGCCGCGTCACCGAGGACCCGCACCTCGTGACCTGCTCCGACTGCGAAGGACTGGCCGACATCGACGCGCTCCCCGACGACGCCACAGCGGGTGACCCACGGGTGATCGAGTTGCTGCGAGAGGCGAAGGGCGGCGCGTGCCGCAAGATCGACGGGGTGCTGGTGGACGCGACCACCGCCGCCGCGATCCTGACCGTGTACGACGCGCTGAAACCCGCCACCCGCGCGAAACTGGCCGCACTGCGCATCGACCACATGGCGCAAGTGGCGTGGAAGGTGCTGCGCCCACGGGAGTAACGAGGTGGGCGGTGGCCGGCGGGCACGCCCGAGGGCGCGTTGCGACCCCGACCGGCCACCTCGCCCACCCTGGGTCACCTGCGGACCACACGGCCGCTTCTACCCGAGACAGGCGTACCGCCGATCCTACGGCCCGAGTCACACCCACCTCGGTCACGCGGGCTCCGCACCCAGCTAGCTAGCCGGAGGGAGGATGAACGACGTGGCACGACGCATCATCGACGGACGGACCGCACTCGACCGGGCCGGAGTCGCCGCGCACACCGGTGCGGCCTACACCACCGTCAACCACTGGCACCGCAACCGCGCCCGGTTCGGCTTCCCACACGGCTGCACGCACGACGGCAAGGAGTGGTACTGGCTCGACGACATCGAGGCGTTCCACACGACGCACCTGGCGGCGAAACGCGCCGAGCTGACAAAGGTCGACCGCCGCGGCGACCCGGAGGATCTCCTCGGGTCGGGCGCGGCGGCGAGGGTCCTCGGATACAGCTCGTACCGCAATCTGCCCGATACCCTGCTCGACCACCCCGACCGGATCGAGGAACTGTCGGACGGACGGGTCCGTCGCCTGTGGTATCGGCGCACGGTGTGGGCCGTCGCGGATGCCCGTACCGGGAGGCAGTCCACCGGCCGCACCCCCGGCACGACCGGTGCCCGCAAACCACACCCGTACGCCGACGACCCTCGGCTCCAAGCCGCCATTGCGCTGCTGTACGAGGCCGACGCCGCCGGGCAGGATCGGCGCGGGCTCGGTGTGACGCTCGCCGGGCAACTCGACATCACTGAGCGCACCGCCCAACGCCTGCTCGCCGCTGCCGTCGCTTCGAACGGGTAGACGGCACGAGCGTTGAAGGGTGTGGCCCGGCCCGCCGTGGCGGACCGGGCGACCTGTCTTGCGCGCACTCAGTCCTCGTCGTCGGCAGAAGCCCGGGGCGTCGGCACCTCGATCAAGTAGCGCAGCACACCGTTGACGTCGGTGTCTCGGTTGGCGGCCGTGCGCTCCAACACGTCGTACACGTCAGCGTCAACCTCGACAGTGCGGCGCGTGGATGGCTGGTCAGTCATGCGTGGTTTCTCCTGACAGCGTTCGTCGTGGTGTCCGGTCGGGCACCCCGGCCTATCCACGCCGACCTCCACGCGCCGATCAAGACCGCCCGCCGTCGCGGGCCGGGCCGGGGACACGGCTCTGTGGTGAAGGCAAACGACGAGGCCGGGGTCGCTAGAGCTGGGCAGTGGGGCGGGAACCGTTGACCGATCGCGTCTCCTGTCGAAGGGCGGCGAGCAGCTCTGACACCGCGCTGTTGCGGATCGAGTGCCCGTTGCTGCGTAGTCGGCGTGCGAGGGCATCACGGCTGACGGTGAGACCTTCACGGATTAGCTCGTCTCGGGCGACGCGGGCGGCGGGCAGTAGCGGCACGAGATCCGCAGCTAGGTCCACGTCCTCGTCCGCGTCATCTCCGACGTCGGGCAGGTCATCCCCGTGCAACGCACTGTCGGGAGCGTGATTGAGCCTGGTGTCGCCCGAGCTGCGGTCGGGGGCTGGGCGCTGGTTGGGCTCGCGTACGACATCGAGGCGCGGCGTGTCGGCGTCGATGCTCTGGCCTTCAAGTGCCGGACGTGGGTGTGCGGGTCCGGCGTCACCTGGCTCCGGCGGCTGCTGCACTGACGCTGGGGCGGCGGATGCGGTCGCCGCTGTGGCAGGTGCCGACGGTGTCTTCTCGGCTTCCCGGCGGCGGGCGGCCAGTTCTACCAGGGAGACCGACGCGACGATGATCAGTCCGTCCACGGAGAGCGGTAGGAGGTAGGGGACGGTGCCGGTTTCGCCGTATCGGGCGACGACTCCGACCATGTGGTGGTAGCTGATCCAGGCGGCGATGGCGGCGATGGTCGAGGCGGCGACGATCCGGATGACGCCGAGCGCTCGGCGGTAGACGGGTATGCGGGTGACCAGCTCGACGGTGATCAGGAGGGCCAGGGGCGGCCATGCCGCGATGGTCTGGGAGATCGGGTTCGCTTGGGCGTGCAGGATGTTCGCGGTGACCGAGGCGGCCACGCCGAGGACCAGTGTTGCCCGCACTGCCCATTGCATCCGTTGGAGCTGGCGGTGGTTCATGGCCGTCCTCCACTGGCTGGGGCGACGGGTCGGAGTTGGCGTTCGGCAACGCGGCGGGTGGCCTGTGAGGGTTCGGTGTCGCCGAGGTCGGCGAGGCGTTCCTCCAATCGGCGCAGGGTGCGTCGTACGGCGTCGGGCCGTTGCTGTCGGCCGTGGATGCGCATGATCCGCTGGTGTAGCTCTTCGTTGACGGGGTCGAGGTCGGCGGCGCGTTCGAGGGCAGCAACGGCTTGGTCGGGGTGGTCGGGTTCGAGGATCTCGGCGATGCGGGCGTAGGCGGTGAGGATCTGGTGGCGGTAGCTGGTGGCATAGTCGGTGGCCCAGGCGTGGTCGTGACCTTCGGCGAAGTCACCTCCGTACAGGTCGGTCGCGCGGCGTAGCGCAGCGAGCGTCGTCGCCTCGTTGTCGCTGCTGGTGGCTTGGTCGATGGCGGTGAGCATCTGCCAGAGGTCCACGGTGATGGTCTGCGGGTCGAGTTGGTATCGGCCGGTGGCGGGGTCGTAGACGATGAACATGGGCTCGTCGTGGCCGGTCGCGGCACGCAGCACCCGCCGGGCGGAGGTGATGTCGGTGCGGACGCGTTTCACGGCAGCGGCCGGGTCGATGTCGGGGTGCAGGGCGGCGGCGAGCTGGTCGAGGGTGCGACCGGCGGGGTGAGCAGCCAGGACGGTGAGCACGATGTAGGAGCCGCTGCGCATTCCGGTGGTGATCGGACCGGCGTCGGTGATGACGGTGACCGGGCCGAGCACCCGAAGCCGGACCAGGGCCGCCGCGTCCTCGGACTGGGCCGGCACCGGCTCGACCGCCTCGACGGTCACCGCGGCGGGCAAGGTCTCGGCGGGTGGGTCATCGAAATCAGCGCCGGCCTCGGGACGGGCTAGCGCGTCGGTGAGCATGGCGAGGACAGCGGCGAGGTCATCCGCGCCGAGAGTGGACAGCCGGGCCGCCGGGTGACCTCCGTCGCCGGTGACGGTGCCCTCGGCGGTGATCTCGATAGTGGGAATGCCGTCGTGCGAGCCGAGGATGACCGAATGCAGGTCCAAGGCGGCGCGGTGGGCGGCGACGGCTTCAAGGCGGGCGGCATGCCGGCTGGTGGACTCGATGAGCAGCACGTACGGGGGTTGGGTCTCGGCGTGATCGCTGCGGGCGTTGAGGTCGGTGATCGTGTCGGCGTCGAAGTTGTCCAGCAGCCGTCTACGGCCGATCATCTCCTCTTCGGCGTGGGTGATGGCGGCGGCGGTGTCGGCGAGCACGACGAGTCGTTCTCCGTCGTAGGCGGTGCCGTCGGGGTCCAGCCCGACCGCCGGAGCGTCCTCTGGCAGAAGCCGGGCGAGAAGGCACGTAGTCGTGACGACCACCGGCCGTAGAACGGCGGTCTCGGTAGCGTTGGTGCTCAGGACGGCGGCGAGGATGGCACGGGCCGCCGGGACGGCTCCCAGACCGTGCAGAGCGATACCGGGGCCGGACAGGTCAAACAGACTCACCTCGGTAGCGTCGGGGCCGACACCGACCGGTGCGGGCACCGCCGGTGTGGCGGGCCGGTGATCGCCGCTACCGCTGCCGAGGTGGCGACTGCCGATCATGTCGACTCCGGCCAGGGATCGCGGCATCGGGGAGGGCTGCGGCGCGACGCTGGGAGACGCTGCGACGGTGAGCCGGGCACGGCGGCGTCGTTGCAGGCGCAGCAGTGTGGCGACGGCGGCGATCGCGGCGGCCAGGCCGAGGCTCATCCAGCCCTGCGTAGGCAGAGCGATCCCGGTGTCGTCAGGCTCGTCCTGGGACGTATCGGTGTCCGGTACGGGTGTCTGCTCATCGGGTTGGTCGTCGGGCGTGCTCGGTGCGGTGGTGCTCGGCGGTAGCGGGCTCGATTCTGAACTGCTGGGGGCTGGCGTGGCGCTGGGCGACGTCGTCGGTGGGGCAGCCTCGGTGGCCTCCGGTGTGCTGGCGCCGGGGTTGGCGGTGGCAGAGGTCTCGGAGTCTGGCGCTGGGGTGGCCTGGCGGGCGGGGAGGGCAAGGATCCAGCCGACATGGATCTCGTCGGGGTCGGTGAGGGCGTAGCCGTTGGCCTGGGGGTGCCCGTGGTTGAGGGTGTAGATCTCCCGCCACCGGGTCGCGTCATCGAGGTGCGTGGCGGCGAGGTCCCACAGGGTATCTCCGGCGGTGACGTCGATGGTCCTGGCGGGCTTTCGATCTATGGCGCGGGCGTCGGTGTGGCCCCGGACGACGGCGGGTGGGGCGGTGGGACGGGTGAAATCTCTTTGACTGTCCAGCGTTTCTGGAGTCGGTACGGCGAGGGTTGTCGGGGGCGAGGTGACGGCGAGTCCTAGCCGGGAGGGTGCAGGGCAGGCCGGCGGTGTGTGCGGCGGGGTATCACGGAACGGGGCGTCGTCGGATGTTGGTGGTGTCACCGCAGGGGGATCGGTATCTGCTGCGGCGTGGCCGTGCGCGGTAGCGGGAAGGGCAGCGGTGGTGACGGCAGTGGTCCCGAGCAGCGTCGCCGCGAGTGCCTGCAAGGGGCCGGGGAGGTGCAAAGTGAGGTGCCACCGCAGGCGGGCGGCGAGGTACCGGTGGCTGTGACCGGCGACGGCGGTCATAAGGAATACCCACAGCAGCCAGGCGCCGGCGTACGCCAGCAGGGTGATAAAGCCGGTCGTCAGCGGCTGATGCACCCATGCCTGCAGCCGGACCGTAGATAGATCACCGATGGTGAACCAGCCGGTCTGATAGAGCAGCGCTGGGGGTGCCAGCGCGAGGACAGCGGTGGCGGCGCGTACGACTGCTGTCGAGGCGCGTTTCTCCATGGCCTGTCTCCCTCCGGCGTCGCAGCGGTTGATGAGTCAGACCGTAGGAGCGTTATGCGCCGCCGCAGTGGGTGAAGGACCTGACAGCACCTCACACTTCCTCACACGACCTCACAACCGCAGGTCACAGCGTTGCCAGCCATGCCACGCCCACGCAGCCCAGCGGGCAATGGGTAGCGGCATGAGACTCGGTCGTGCGCCGGGACAGGCCGCGCGTTGCTCGGTGATCCCGCGTTCGTCGGCCTCACGGCTGCAAAGCTGCACACCGGCGCCAGCTTCGGTCTACGTCCGCCGACTTAACGCCTGACCTGGCGGCGCCCCAAGCCGATGACGTTGCGTGACGGGTGTTGCCGAGTCAGCCGTTCACTCGGGCGTGCGGATTTGCCGATGAGCGCACGCGACGCTCGGCGTGGGATCGTGTCGCCGTGACTGCGCAACAGGCTTTGAAGGGTGCGCTCCGGGATGCGCTTGGCCCCAACGCTCGTACCCACGGGTATAGGGGAACTGCCCCGACCTGGCGGAAGTCGAATCCATCCGGGGATTGGGCGGTGGTGAACGTTCAGTCCTCGCTGTTCAGCACCTCAGAGAGCCTACGTTGCGTCATCAATCTCGCGGTCGCGCCAGAACCTTGGCTGCGCTGGCAGCGCGAGCATCTGGGCAAGGGGATGCCAAGGTCCGCAACCGAATACCTCGGGCTCTACCGGGAAAGGCTGCACCCCACTGGCACACGCGAGGGGACAGACAGCTGGTGGGAGGTCGGCGATGCCGAATCCGCCGTCTCGGCGGCGACCGACATGGTTGTCCAGTTGGAAGCGGCCGGCTGGCCGGTCCTCGGCAGGATGCTGCGGGCTGGCGGCATGCTTGATCAGGTCCGATGCGGTGACCTGGGTCGTATGAAGCGGGCGAATTTCGAGGTCTTCTTCGCGCGCGCGGAGGCCCTGCTGCTCATGGACCGCGGGCCGAGCGACGAGTTGAAAGAGAGCCTCCAGTACGCGCTCGAACACTGCATGCCCGCGCAGAAGGAAAACGCGATGCATTTCGACGAGTGGGTGAGAGGACAGTCGCGATCAGCAGGTTAGGAATGCACTCTTCTGCCGCGATCCGCATGCTTGACCGGGATCACCGTGCGTCGAGCCTGCCCGGGCGTACGGAGCCGGACAGGAGGACGAAGTCCAGCCGATGATGGTGGCGAGAGTTGGGTTCGCAGCTCGCGTCGTAGTCGACGGCTGCGGCGAGCAGTCTGGCGGTCGCTGAAAAGCTGGAACTGCAGTTTCACCTGCCAGTTCGTCGGGAGCCGGGTCGCCGACCGCTACCCGCAGACCTAGAACTGCGGGGTCGGGTCGGCTGATCAGCCGGTCCGTCGACGGCACCAGGGCTGGAGAACGACACCGAAGGCGCTGCAGGACGGGAAGACTTCGGTGGCGGCCATTGCGACGCCGCGATCTGGGCCCCAGTGACCGGCAGGGTGGGCGAGATCTGGTCGAGCAAGCGCTGCGCCAGGGTGGCGTCGATCTCGACGTCTGCGCTGATGCGAACATCGGCCGCGGTCGCCAGATCCACGACGTCGTCGCTGGTGAACGCATCAGCTCCGAGAGTGCTCAGCCGTCGCGCGAACTCCTGGACATTGATCATTTGCAGCCTCATCGTCGGATTGTTAATTATCCACCGTAACCCCCGCTTCGGTCGGCGGATCCTGCGCCCGCCGTGCGGGCCACTGGGGCCGACAGTCGGCGCCGACAACTGCGACCGCTGCGCGGAAGTCCGCAACTCTTCGGTGAGCTAATCGCGCGCCTGCAGGGCCGTCACGCTCTGTGTTACCCATGCTGTCCCGCGACGCCCGGAAATGCCGCAACCAGCTCGCTACCTGGCGCTACGGTCGACCTCGGCTCGACAGTCGCAGCCCATCAACACGTGATTGATCAGCCCATCCAGCAAAGCCAGTCGATCAGGTCCCCCGCGACGCCTCAGACGTGCCTGGCCGGGGCACCAGGACCACCACCGCAGTTTCGGACGACTGCGTCGGGTCGCGGACGCCGGGCAGTTGGCGCTGCACTGCGACGGGCCGCCGCGCGGCATAGCCATCCAGGTTCTTGTCGATCTCACGCCAGCGGGCCCACAGCCGCGACCGTTCGCCGCCTGTCGCAGCATGACCACGCACCGGCCGCGGCCCGTCGACCAGGTCAACGGTCACGTCCGGGTGCGCCTGCAGATTGAGCCACCAGGCCGGCTCGGGCTCCCCCCAGCCGTTCATGGCCAGCGAGACCAGATTCTCACCGTCCTCGAAGTACCCGAGGATCACGCTGCGCTGCTGGCCGGTGCGACGCCCGACGGTGGTCAGGCGCAGCATTCCATACCGATTGCCGCGCGGACGCGACAGTCCGACACGGCCGCCGGAACGCCGGAAGACGCCACGATGCGCCGACCAGAAAAACCGAATGAACCAACGGGGCGGCAACCACGGCTTCTTGGCAGGGCTCAGGTCCGACTCGGTCACGCCCGCATCGTATCGGCCGCTGTCACGCACGAACTGCAACCAGCGGCAGACCGGTAGCACCGAACGGCGGCTGACAGACGGCCTACCACACCACGATCAAGCAGCCGCCAACGTCCGCTACTGCCGCTGATCGCGCGTTGCTGAACGTCGACGACGCACATGGGCGGTCACCGGCTTTCGCGAGCGAGCAGCAGCGAAGTGGATTCAAGGGACAGCGGCGCGGTGCCAGGTTCGAGATGGACGTGCGCTCCGGGCGGAGCGGTCGGATCGGACAGCGCCAGAAACCACCGGGCGAGGTCCCGCAGCCCGGCAGCGTCGCCGAAGATCTCAACGGTGCCGTCGCGGACTTCGACGACGATCGACCCTCCTTCACTCGGTGCGACAACACCTCGTTGAGAGTCGTAGCCAGGCACGGACAGCGTCATCTTCTTCACCAATGCAGTCTCACCCAGGTCGACCAGAAGGTGACATCCGCACATCCCGCAGCGAGTGAGCTACTCAACGTGACGGGCGGCGGAGTGGTCGGACATCGCTTTCGGGTAGAGCGGATGGCGTGGGGGGTGGCGGGCGGCAGGTCCGTAGCCACCTCGCCGGGCATGATTGCACCGTGCAGGACTGGACTCACGGTGATCTCGCCACGGAATTCGAACGGCGGCTCGACGAGCTGCTCACCGAGCTCTGCCCGGGGTGGCAGCCCGCGGACCTGCCCGAGCCCTACCGCAGCGATCGACGCTTCCGCGACTACCACCGCCGCAACACCAAACGAACCCAACTCGGCGACGTGTTGAAGTCCCGACCCGACATCACCGCAGCTCACGCCGACCGCGTGCTCGCAGCGGTCGCCTGCGACGAAGACGTGTCATCCAACAAACAGCTGATCCATCCGCTCCTGCGAGCGGTGGGCCGGCGCACCGTCCAGCGTTACCTGATCTCGGTGATCGAGCACGAGCCGGCGCACAAGAAGGTCTGCGCCGTGCGGGCCTGGTACTGGTCTCAGGTCAGTCTGGTGTACGACTCGGTCGAAGCCATGCGCGAGCATCGACCCACGCCAGACAGCCAGGCGGCCGACGACCAGGTCGCCGACCTACGCAGCGAGTATCGGACCGCGTGCCTGTCCGCGTTCGTAATCTCCGAGCACGTACCTACCCGCGAATGGCTGGCCCGCGGATTCCTGCTCCTTGAGCACTACTACCCAGCGAATTTGCACCACCTCGTAGCTCAAGCCCGGGCCATCGCAGAGGCAGACCCCGGCCGGTACAAGGACCTCCTCGCCAAGCAAGACGACGGAACCAACATGGCACAGATCGGGTCCACGGACGGGTAGCCCCTGCGCGGAACATTCGACGCACTGATCTGCCGCTCCGGGTGGGCTGGTGTTCATCACCGGTCGTGACGCACGGTGATGTATGACTATCTCTCCTGCTTCCGCTTCCCCTGTGGTACTGGCCGATCAACTCGTTGTGCGGGCCGCGGTGTCGGCCTTCCTGGGCCGTTACCGTGGCCAGACTCGCGTGCACACCGAGTCTGACCTGCGCGTTTTCCTGCGCTGGTGCACCAACCACGGTCTGGACCCGCTCGCCGCTGCGCGGGTCGACATTGAGCGGTACGTGCGCTGGCTGCAAGACGTCCGCCGGTACCAGCCCTCGACCGTGTCCCGTCGGCTGTCGGTCGTGGTCGGGTTCTACCGGGTCTGCGTCATCGACGCCATCCTGGAGCACTCGCCAGCCGACTACGTCCGCCGGCCCACGGTGCCGGCCGAGTCACCAACCCTCGGCCTGGGACACCTGCCGTTCGAAGCGCTGATCACCACCGCCCGAAAGTCCTCGAACCCGAACGACTTCGCCCTGGTCGCGCTCTTGGGTCTGCTCGGGCTGCGGATCTTCGAAGCCTGCGGGTCGAACATCGCCGACCTCGGTGAGGAACACGGCCACCGGGTGCTGCGCGTACGCGGCAAAGGCGGCAAGGTCGTCCTCGTCCCACTACCACCAGCAGTGGCCCGGGCCATCGACCGGGCCGTCGACGACCGCACCGCTGGGCCGATCCTGCGCAACATCCATGGTGGGCGGATGGATCGGCACGCCGCCACCCGCCGACTCAAACACCTCGCCCACACGGCGGGCATCCGGATGCCGAGAATGCACCCCCACATGCTGCGCCACACCTTCGTCACGACCATGCTTGACGCCGGCGTCAGCCTCCGAGACGTGCAGATCGCCGCCCGCCACGCCGACCCGCGCACCACCATGCGCTACGACCGCGCCCGCAAGAACCTCGACCGCCACCCCAACTACATCCTCGCCGCCTACATGGCCTCCGGAACATGACCAGCAGCTCACGGCTTTGCCGATGAGCGCGCAGCTAATTTTGGATGAAGGATCTGGGCCGCGCGGTCACGCGATCTACATCCTCACCACAAGAGCGATCTGCTTACCTGTACCGGGTGTGGCAGCTCCTCACCGCGCGGCCAGGATTCGGCAGGCATCCCTGCCCTTCTGGGCCAGCGGATAGGGCTCAGTTAGCCCTCATCGAGCCCTCGATTGGCTTGCGCCAGACCGACACGTGGCTCTCGCTGTCGGAAGTGAAGGGTGACCCGTCCCAGCCCGCCACGCGCTGCTCCAGCATCAAGCCGGCCAGCCGGGCCATGAGGTTACACTCGGCGGGCCAGATGTAGCGGAAGTTGCTGTAGTCGTAGCGGGCGCTTCCATCGTCGAGCCGGCGGTAGTGGTGAGAGGTCCCCTGCTGCGTGACCATATCGTAGGTGTCGAGGCAGACATGCCGGTCGGTGACCTCGAACGGCACCGCCGATTGCCCCGGAGGAAATCGCCGGATGCCCGGCACCTCCAGCTCCACGACGAAGCGGCCACCCGGCGACAGGTGCTGGGCGGCGTTGCGGAAGCATTGCACCTGCTCATCCTGGGTGCGCAGGTTACCGATGCTGTTCCAGACGACGTACACCAACGAGAACTGGCCGGGGACGCTCGTAGTGGCCATATCGCCGATGGCGACCGGCAGTTCCTCGGCACGTACCTTATGCCGTAGCTGGTCGACCATCGGCCGCGACAGCTCGATCCCGCTCACCGAGATGCCTCGAGCGGCGAGCGGGATCGCCACCCGACCGGTGCCAACCGCGAACTCCAACGCCGGGCCGGCACCCGCCAACCGTGCGAGGAAGTCCACGGCGGGGTCGAGTACATGGGGTGCGAACATCTCGGCTGAGATCTCGTCGTACCGCTCCGCGGTGCCCTCGTCCCATAGGTCACTGCTCGTCATGGGCACAAGCCTGTTCGCCTCGCTCCGCTCACGCCACCCGTTTACGAAGGTGCCGCCTGCATCCACCCGAGCACGCAGTGGCCTGCCATTCGAACTTCGTCCGCTCATGCCGCGGACCGTGCGCCGCGCAGCGTCACGATCGCGTGAGTCAGGTGCCGTCCGGTCGCGCCGGTGACAGGGCGGGGGGATCGCCGATCGCTACGGATTGGCGGTCTGCCGGATGAACGACAAGACCCTCGGCAGGACGTAACAGAATTCGCCGCCACCCCATGAGTCCACGAGGCCACCGGCTCGTTCCATCGCGTCTCAAAATGGCTCAGTCGAGCGGATGATGTCCTCCGCAGTAGCCGGATCGATGTCGATGGCAGCGCAGACAGCCGCCGTCAGCTCCGCGCGAGATTCGGCGGGCATGTCCTGCAACGGATCATGAGGCATCCGCAGAAGCTACCTCAGGCGAGGTGCACGCTCATGCCGCCGTCGGTGCGCGGCGGTGGATTCTGGCTTCTACGGTGGGGGGATGACCAGCATCCCGACCGGCGTTGCCTGGCGGCTCTATCGACGCGCTCTCGCCGAGGCGGGGCTTGACGTCGCGTCCGTCGGCGCCTGGATCGCCGCCGCCGAATTGCCCCCGGCCCGCCGGCGCCTCGCCCGTGGAGCGTTGGCGGCGGTCACCGTTGTCGTGGCGATCCCGGGGGTCCGTGCCATCCGCGCCGACGTCGCGGGCACCGCCGGGCCGGTGATCCCGGGCGCCCGCTCAGGGCTGCCGTTCGTGGACGCCGGTATCAGGATTTCTGCCGGTGAGCCGGCCGGAGGGGACGCATCAGCGCGGCGGCAGGCTGTCCTGGCCGGTGCCGTCGTGCTGGCCACCGCCGGGGCCGTCTCCGTCGGCGTCGCCGCGGCCGGCCGCCGGCTGGAGCGACGCTGGCTGGCGCGGCTCGCCCGGCACGGCCACCGGCACCCGCACCGGGCCCTGGGCGTGCGGATGGCCGCGTTGTAGGCGGTGGTGGTCGTGCCCAGCCGGCTGCTCGCCGTCCGGAAAACCGTGGAGGCCGACCGCCGAGAGGACGTGCCGGGCGGCGCAGACGCCGCCACCGGCACTGGATGACCGGCTGCGTCTGCGTGTGGCGCGAGCCGCCGAGGCCGTTGCCGCTACGAGTCGGCCAGTCCGGCCGTACCCCGAGAGGAGACAGTCGGGTTTGCTTCGACCACCCGAGACCACCGGTCTGACCATGGGTCTGCTGCACCGATAGGTGACATCTGAGATGGCTAGCCCGGTGGGTCCAGGCAAACGTGCATCCGATAGGCACAGTCGGTTCCACATGGCGGAGCCGACAAAGCCGCCGTTGCTGGCGCCGGACGTGCACGGACATGCCGCCGTCCGCGCTTCGTGCTCTGGAGCTCGCAGTGACGCAGGAGGGTCTGCTCGGTGGGTTTATGGCGCCTGGAGTCATCGGGTGTGGATGTCTTGGTAGCGGAGCGGGTCGACGGCTGCCGGGTCGTCGAGGAGTTCGACGAGTAGGGCGCCGTTCGGGAGCCGTCGTGCCTGGGCGGTGATCTCGGGCAGCGGTGCCGGTGGAAGATGGCGATCGGGGCCAAGGTAGGTCCACCAGCCGAGTTCTGCCGGCCAACCACCGGCAGGGTGAGAGCCGTCGTGGATGTCAAGGTGCCACACCTGCTCGGATGACCACTCGTCGAGAATCCGCCCGACATCGGCCGACATCGGCCTGCAGTCGCTCGGCGGCATCAAGCCACAGGCTGGTCAGCCGAGCGTGCAGGTCGCGGAAGGTGTCGGCCTCTGGGACTGGGCGACGGTGACAGAACGCCGCGTCCAGCGCCCACGTGAGAGTCCCAGCCCACCACGCTACGAAGACATCGACCCCATCAGTGGTCCAGAGTTGGCCACCCGCTGTGCCCGCCGCCATGGCGTCCAGTGCCGCCTGCGGGTCGTCTACCGTGCGTGCGTCGCCGTCCGGGTTGGTGAACAGGTTGATCAGCCCGTCGGGGCGGTGCGGGCCCAGGCCATGGCAGGCCGCCAGGGCGTACAGCTCGCGAAGAGCTGGCTCTGCCGCCGCCGGCACGTGTAGTTCCCAGAACCAGTCCGACCCCACGACGGCATGATGACGATCGACTTCAGGCCGCAGCAAGCCACAACTACCAGAACGCGTCGCAGCACGGCTCCGTCGCGGCGAACACAGATTCGCTTGGCACATTCTGGCCAAGATTGAGTGTACGGACATGCCGCTCCGGGCGGGCTGGTGTTCATCGGCGGTGGTGACGCACGGTGATGTATGACTACCTCCCCTGCTTCCGCTTCCCCTGTCGTACTGGCCGATCAACTCGTTGTGCGGGCCGCGGTGTCGTACGTATTCAGCTTGGGGCAGTCGGCTGAGGCAACCACGGCCCGGTGGTGAATAGCTGTGTGAGCACGTCGAGGGCGTCCTGGCCGTGTTTGGCGGCGGTGGACAGGTAGGAACGCAGGGTGGCGAAGTCGGCCAGGCCTTGCAGGGTGCGCCAGGTCGCGGAGATCTTCTGCTGGAGCTTGACCGGCCGGAGATCGCGTTCTGCCTGGTTGTTCGTTAACGGCACGGCCAGGTCGACGGTGAACCGCAGGATCATGTCGCGGTGCGTGGCGAAACGTTCGACCATCGTGGCGGCCCGCGACAGCTTGCCATCGCGGTCGGGCGGGTTCTGCTCGCGGCCGTAGGCGAGGGCCCCGGCGTAACAGGCCCGGATGTGGCTGACCTCGTCGATGGAGAGCGCGGTCCGGCCGGCGGCGACGGCCTGCTCGGTGATCTGCTTGGCCATCAGCAAGGTGCCGGCCATCACCTCGGCCCAGCTCTGGCCGGCTGGATCCTGCTCGTGCACGCCGCGCAGGTCACGGATCAGGTGCGCCCCGCACCAGGCGTGCTCGGCATCGGTCAGATGCCGGTAGGCGGCGTAGCCGTCACGCACCAGGGCGCCGGTGAACCCGGGCAGCACCCCACCGGCGTCGATGTCG
>NZ_JBXUOW010000082.1:0-19914 GCF_057196645.1 Micromonospora sp. ATLC16 | reverse complement strand
AGTCCTTCAACGACACCCACCCCGACCGCGGCTGCGCCAGCGCACCCGTCGACGACCACCGGTACGACGACGGCAGGTCACACGTACCCGACGGCGGCGGCGTGGTCGGCGTCGGGTTTCCGCCACCATCCACCCGGACGAGTTGCCACTGCTGGTTGGCGCCGTTCCAGTCGTCGTACTGCACGATGTTCCCGCCGTCGGCGGTCGAGGCGCCCTGCACCTCCAGCACCTTGTTGCTGTTCCGGTTGATCAACCGGACGTGGCCGCCATCGGAGTCGGCCAGCCGGAACTGCTGGTTTGCCCCGTTGTGGTCGGCCCACTGGACGATGCTGGCACCGTTGGCGGTCGACCAGTTGTAGACGTCCAGCACCTTGTTGGACAGCCGCGACTTCAACCGGTAGTAGCCACCGCCCGAGTCCACGAACTGCCACTGCTGCTGGTTGCCGTTGTTCCGCGACCACTGGGTGATCCGGGCACCGTCGTTCGTGGCGAGGTTGTAAACGTCGAGCGCCTTGCCGCTGTTGCGGTTGACCAACACGTACCACGCGTTCGTGTCGACCGTCGCGGCTGCGGCGGGTGTCGACACCGCCACTGCGGCGGCGCTACCGGCCACCACCGCCGTCACGCCCGCTGCGGCGACCCGCAGCAACCACCTTCGCTGCCGCGAGGGCGGCGGGATAGCTGGAGACCTACCAGAGGCAGACATGTTCCTCCTTCAATGACCGAGAGCCGACCGGTCCGCCCGAGGATGGGCACACCGCAGACCCTCTGCGCCGTTCGTGTTAGCGCTAACATGATGGTCGACGCGTCCCCGCACACGCCTCGTCCTCCGGCCCGACGAAGCAGGCTCGCCCGGTAAGCCATAGGCATCGCCGTCCTTGAACATCGACTGTGGGCGATAACATGCCGTTCGTCAAGACGTAACGTCCCCGAATTACGAGGTAGCGACATCGCGGAGTTATCAGACACCGAGCTGCCACCACCTCGGCGCTACCACTCACGGACCGCCCGCGGCACCTCACACCGCCTCAACCGGCCGAACTTTCCGCCGAGCGCCCGTGACCGCCAATATGGTTACGCTAACATCGATGGTTTGCCATTCGTATAGACGACCGACAAGGGGCGCGTACGCCAGCCGGTGCCCCCACAGGCGTGCCGAATCCGGCCGGGCGGGTTCGAGGCCCGAGGCAGGTCTTCATCGAGCGTGCGGTCGGTCCGGGTCTCGGTCATCTCGTCGGCCTGTCGACAGCTGGCAGGCCCCGCCGTCAATTCGACGGCATCCGCCGCCGGATCGCCGGCCGGTGGGTAGGAAGTGCCACGGAGTCCAGGTCGATGACGACGGCGTCGAGCAGCCGGTTGATCCGAGGTTCCTCTTCGGCGGTGTTGCGCAGTTCGTCGACGATCATCGCCAGGTAGGTGTCGTAGGTGGCGCGGTGCGCCAGGACCCGAACCGTGTCGTCGTCATCGCGTACGATCCCGACCGGATCGGGCCGGGTCGCGAGCCGGCGGAGCAGGTCATGCGCCTCCTCGACGACGCGTACGGCGGTGGTGACGTCGGCGGAGGCAGGAGAGAGCGCACGCGCGGCGATGTCCGTCAACTGCCGTAGACCGAACCCGACGTCCTGGCCTGGGGTGCGCTCGACGTCGATGGTGACCGCGTTGGCGACGCGTTCGACGAGCAGTGGGCGGGGTTCGCCGCTGGGCAGCCGATGGCAGTGCAGCAGCGGTGCCCCGGCAACCACGAAATCTCCCGGTGCCGGTACCACGGTGATCGCGCAGTCGTGGTCCCGGGCCAGCCGGGCGAGCAGGGCGAGGTCGGCGCTGGTGACCAGGCCCGCCGCTGGGGCCGGCACGACCTGCACCACCTCGCCCATGACCTCGGCCGACTCCTCGCGGTCGGGCACGTGCCGATCGATCGTACGTCGGGTCTGCGCGCCGATGGCGACGATGATGTGCGACACCCGCATCACCGTGGTGATGTGGTGCAGGTAGTAGATGAACATCGCGGTGCTGGCCAGGACGAGCGACATCGACACGGCGAGCGAGAGTTCGGGCAGCCGCTCGTCGTCGCGGGCCGGCAGAGCGGCCAGCACCACCATCGCGAAGAGGAACGTCGCCACGAACGTTCCGAGTGTCGACTGGATGACCCGGTCCTGGAGGAACGTGCGCAGCACCCGCGGCGAGTACTGACTGCTCGCCAGTTGCAGCGCCACGACCGTGATGGAGAAGACCAGCGCCGTGAACGAGATCATCGCCGTGATGATCGACGAGAGCAGGGACCGGGCACCGGCGGGACTGCTGGGCAGGATGGTCTCGACCGGCAGTTGCAGCTGCAGTTCCAGCACCGACAGGCCGATGGCCACCACGACGGCACTCGCCGCGAAGAGCGCCGGGACGAGCCAGAAACTCTGCCGTATGTCGGCGAGTCGGGCGGCAGCCGTACGAGGTCGTCTCATGTCGCCGTAGCCTTACGCTCTCGGTCGGCGCTGAGGAAGAAGGCGCCGAGTGCCCCGGCCAGGGTGCCGAACACGACCACCGAGTAGATCGCGAGTACCAGCTCGACCACCTGGGCGAATGGATCGTCCACGCCGAGTGGTTCACCCGTGATGGTGGTCATGGCCACGCCGTGCAACGCTGGCCCGTACGACTGGTAAGTGCCGGTGACGACCAGCAGTTGACCGACGCTGAGGACGACCGTCGCGGTGATGATCGCCAGCCACGCGATCCGGTCGGTCAGCAACCGTCCGGCCGAGCGCGAGCCGCGGACGGCGGCGGTGATGACGCCGCCGGCTCGGGCGGCGCGCAGGGCGGAGGCTGCCCGGGCGAAGCGGAGGAACGGCACGGCCAGGAAGATGATCTGCCACCAGTTGCGTCGCCAGAACCGGCGGGCGTCATGGCGGGCCAGCCAGGCGCGCAGGGCGAACTCGCCGACGAACACCGCCCACAGCACCCAGCCCAACACGGTCAGGGCGGTGGACAGCGTGGGATGGTTGGCGAGCGCCTGCCCGAGCACGACCAGCACGAAAAGCACGCCGAGGGCACCCATCGGCTTGTCGAGCCGTCGGGCGACGCCGTGCAGTGTCGCGTCCTCCGGCGCCCGCTCGCCGTCGCTGGGCGGGCTCATCGCCGCGCCGACCGGGCGATCCGGCCGGGGACGGGCTCCGACGGTCCGACCGGATGTCGGCGGTCGGTGTCACTACAGCCCGACCGGTGCCACCCGTTCACCGGTACGTCGCCCACGCGCTTGCTCGTGATGCCGTTCCGGAACGGTCGGCGGATCACGATGCGGTCCTCCCGGCGGTCGTGCGGCAGAGCCGTGGTCGGCGGCCTGGCTGGACCGCTACCCGAGATCCTGGGCGGCAAACGTCGTGCTGCCGATCTCCGTCGACCGTCACAGTCACGGGCAGAGACCGTCATCGGTTCGTCGTGTTGGCCGCCGTGGCCGCCGGGTAGGGCAGTCGTAGCAGACGAATCCCCTGAAGGAGTCGGCCATGACCCACCCCTGGTTCTTTACCCACGACCTGCCGCCGCTGTTCTATGCCGAACCCACCAACGAAGACACCCGACTGGCCTGTCAGCTGCTCACGAGCATGCAGCAGGATTCACGCCTGCGCCACGAACGCATCTGCATCGAGGTGCAGAACCGGGTGGTGGTGCTCGACGGCACGGTGAGCACGGCCGAGGTGAGCGCCGAGGCGCATGCCCTCGCCTGGCGGACACCGGGAGTGCACGACGTCAGCAACCGGCTCCGTCACCTGGGCGAGTGACCCGGATTCGATGGACGTGACCGGACCGGCTCTCGTTCTTTCGCGAATCCCGCATCCGGGTACGTCACCACGATGGTGCTGAACAATCCTGCCGATCTGGTCCGCCTGCTCGTGATCGCGGCGATCATCTATCCGGCGCTGGTGGTGATCCTGCGGGTCTCTGGCAAGCGGACGTTGTCCAAGCTGAACGCCTTCGACTTCGTGGTCACGGTCGCGCTGGGCTCGACGCTGGCGACGATCCTGCTCTCGCGGGACGTATCGCTGGTGGAGGGCATCCTCGCCCTGATCCTGCTGGTGACCTTGCAGTACGCGGTCGCGCTGCTCGCCGTACGTTGGCCACCGTCGCAGAAGGTGCTCAAGGCCCGGCCCACCATGCTGCTCCGGGACGGGCAGCTACGAACTGCGACCTTGCGGTCCAACCGGGTGGCGGAGAGCGAGATCCGGCAGGCCGCCCGCAGCCAGGGCGCGGGCGACCTCCATGACCTTGCTGCCGTGGTCCTGGAGACTGACGGCAGCCTGAGCGTCATCACCCGCGACCAACTCGGTGACGGCAGCACCCTCGTCGACGTGCGCGACGAGGGACGGTAGCCGGCCGAGCCGTGCGGTCCCGCCGCACAGCCCGCGTCAGCCCTCGATCGGTGGTCGGTCGATGTTGAGGTGGAATGCGCGCTCCTCGGCCTCCTGACGCGCCGCGAGGAAGTCGCGCTGCCAGTCCTGAGCGTCGTCCGGAATGCGGGCGACCACGTGCTCGCCGTGTACCCGCCCGTCCGCGTCGGTCAGGGTGACACCGACGACGGTGTGCCCGCGCCCCGGTATGGCGTAGTGGCGCACCGCCCAGCGGGCGGACATCTGCGCGGCATGGCGTCGACGTCGGGCACCGCCCGTCAGGACCACGGAAACCAGCAGGACGGCGGTCAGCACGACGACGGCGACGGCCAGGAACGCGACGATCCGCACCCACCCGAGGCTACCCCGCCGCCTGCCGGTGGTGCAGCGTACGAGGACGTCACCGGACCGGACCGGCCCGACCACCGGCTCCGACAGCCCTCGACTCCGACCCGGTCGTCCTCACACCAATCGGACAACAGATCTGATCGTCTATCTGCTGGCCCACCAGGCGTGACCCAGGGGACGGTTGCGTTCAGGGGCGTAGCCACCACGGGCTGGTGTACGCCACTCCGAAGTCGTTGCACGGGTGACCAGCCGGCCCGGGTGTGCCGTTGGGCAGGGACGGATCGGAGATCCGGAGCACCACCCAGTCGCCGTCGGCGACGTTGAGTGGCACCGTGAAGTCGGTGACCTGACCGTTGACCGTGTCGACGACGTCGACGACGGTCGGCGCGGAGGTACCGGGTCGCAGGACCTGGATCCGCAGCGGCTTTCCGTCCCAGGCCGAGCCGCGGTCGAGGTCCAGCAGAAACCGTACGTCGCCGGAGGCCACGTTCAGCACGCCACCCATGCGTACGCCGTTGGCCGTGGCGTCCACTCGCAGGCCGGAGACGCGGGTGGCGAAGGAACGACGGGCCGCCATCGCCTCGAACACCCCGGCCCGGGTGTTCTCGGTGACCCACAGGCCGCTGCGCCCCTTGCCCTCGTGGAAACCCCAGGTGGTGCCGTGCTCGTCGGTGACCCCGGTGAGGCCCGGCCGCCAGCCGGCGTTGAGGCAGGCCACCAGCGGCGACGTCATCCCGGACGACCAGCCTTCGAACAGATAGTCGTCGGTGCGATTGAACATCTCCAACCCCACCAGCTGGTCACGGGCCGAGGCGTTGAACGAGAAGTTGTCGAACCGGCCCAGCTCACGGCCAGGGTGATTGAAGCTGGCCAGCCCACCCGGCCGACCCGTCAGCCAGCGGTACAGGCTGCCGGCACTGCCGGCCCGCCACAGGTCGGCGAAGTCAGCGGTGTTCCACACGTTGATGTGCCCCTGCAACGGATGGGACCACTCGAATCCGCGGATCGCGGTGAACTGGCCCGGGTCGTTCGCGGCGTTGGCGAGATCACCGGTGGTCCGCCACTCGGAGGAGCTGATCCCGTCGATGGCGAAGAGCGTGGCGTGATCGGTCAGCGCGGCGACGTCCAGACCGGCCTCGCGCATCGAGGCGAACGCGGCCTCGGGACTGCCGTCACCGTCCGACGCGACGGTGTGATTGTGCATGTCGGCGTGGACCAGCAGCGTGCCCTGAGTGACCAGGGAGGTCCGAGCGGCGCCGGCCGCCACGGTCGGGGCGTTGGCCATCGTCGTGCTGGCCGCCCGAGCCGAGGTCGGCAGCGCGGCCAGCATCAGTGCGCCGCCGGTGCCGGCCAGCAGCGCCCGTCGGCCAAGCATCGGCGCGACGTTGACCTGACCGTACGGCACCTCGTCGTCGGACCGGTGGTCGTGGTGACAGTGATGGGGGTGATGTCCACTCATAGGCAAACATGAACATGTCTCTACTAGACGTCGCCACCAAGCTGGGTCGTCGGTCAGGCGAACACCTGCCGTACAGAGCTTCCCCGGCCCCGACCGACGCGAGGACAGCAGGCGATCATCCCCGCACCCCGCAGCCAGGGGAGCCCGGCGCCAGGTGGTGCCGGGCTCCCCTGATCGGGCGGTGGATACCGATCAGGTCGCGGTGCAGGTGAGGGTCGGTGCCGTGTTGCTGCCGTTCCAGCTACCGAGGAATCCGAAGGTGGCGCTGGCCCCGGCGCCGAGTGAGCCGTTGAAGGAGACGTTGGTCGCCGTCACCGCCGAGCCGCTGGCGCTGATGGTGGCGTTCCACGCCTGGCTGATCGTCTGACCGTTGGCAAAGGTCCAGGTCACCCGCCAACCATTGATCGCGGACGAGCCGGCGGTGACCCGCACCTCGCCCTGGAAGCCGCCCTGCCACTGACCGGCGACGCTGTAGGTCGCCGTACAGCCGCCAGCGCTCGGCGGCGGGGTCGTCGGGTTCGGTGGCGGGGTGGTCGGGCTCGGCGGCGGAGTGGTCGGCGGCGGCCAGCCCGGACCGCCGGGCGGCCAGCCGACCAGGCCGCCGCGGTACTGGCCGGCAGTGACGGTCATCAGCCTGGTGGCTCCCGCAATGCTGCCACCGCTGGTGGCCATGCCACCGATCGTCGTGCCGGAGAGGCTACCGCCCCGGTAGACCTCGTAGGTCTGCCCGTGCTGGATCCGGTTCGACGAGAAGACCACCTCCCGGAAGTTCTTGGGGGCACGGTAGGAGGCGAGCACCTGGCCGCCGGAGACCAGGTGGAGCAGGGTGCCGGCCGGCTGGCTGCTGGACAACTGGGGAGCCACCCAACCCTGGCCCGAGGTCGGCGGCAGGCTCAGCACCGCCATCGAGGTCGAACCCGCCCCGAGCACCGTGCCGCCGTTGAAGTGGACCGGGCCGTTCGAGTCGATCGCGCCCTCGCCGGGGCTGCCGGTGCTCGGTCCGCTGACCACGACCGTGCCGGCGGCGAAGGTCACCGAGCCGTTGGAGTCGATGCCGTCGATGCTGGAGTTGACCAGCGTGGTCCCGCCGGTGAACCGGACGAACGCGTTCGGTGCCACATCGAAGTCGCCGTACCCCTCCTCCACCGCGTTGATCGCGTCGTCGCGGGCGGTCACGTCGACGCTGCCGCCACTGATGGTGATCTGCCGGCTTTCGATCGCCTCGTAGGAGTTGGAGACGGTGACAGTGCCGCCGGAGATGGCGACGGTGTTCTCGCCCTTGATGGCGTCGTCACCGGCGTTCACCCGCACGGTGCCGTTCGAGATGGCGAGTCGACCCCGGTCGGCCTCGGTGTCGTCGGACCTGATGCCGTCACCGCCAGCGGTGACGTCGATGTTGCCCCCGGTGATGTCGAGGAAGTCCTTGCCCCGGATGCCGTCGTCGACCGCGTTCACCGTGATCGTGCCAGACTCGATGACCAGGCCGTCCTTGCTGGTGATGCCGTCGTACGCGTTGCCCCGCACGGCCAGCGCGCCGGTTCCGGTGATCCGCAGGTCCGCCTTGCTGAACAGGGCGGCGTTCGGCTCGTCGGTGCTCGGGTCCGGATAGACATAGCTGGTCGCGTCGGAGAGTCTGTTGGTGGTGCCGGCGGCGAGCGTGATCACGACCTGGTCGGCGTCGGCGACCTGCAACGGCGCGTTGCTGGAGTTGCTGATCGTGGCACCGTTGAGGATCAGTTCGACGGCACCCGAGGCGGAGGTGTCGACGTTCAGGTAACCGTCGTTGAGGGTGCCGCTGATCTCGTAGGTACCCGGCGCGGTGATTGTCACGGCCCGTCCGGCGATGGTGACGTCGGCGCTGGGGCTGGTGGCGCTGGCGCCGGTCAGCGTGATGGGTACGGTCGCCTGCGCGATGGCCGGTGCCCCCAGTGGGCCGGCGATCAGTGCGATCGCGAGCCCGACGGGGAGAATGGCTCTCAGCGGGATGCGTTTCATGGCTCTGTCCTGACTCGGATGGATGGGACGGGATCCACGCGTTCGGTAAACTATAGATGAACGTCGATGAATTTTCCCAGACCGCCCACCATGTGGCCACGCATCCGTCGTCGACTGGAAACGCCGACTGGCCGATGGCCAGGAGAACAGCCATCGGCTCAGTAACGTACCGCAGGACAGGTGCCGGTTCAGCCCGGCTCGGCGGCCGGCCCTCGACGGCCCGTCAGCGGCTCTTCTTCGCCGCCCGCTTTCGGGGTGGCGTCAGCAGGTCGGCGATCGCGGCGATCGCGGACGGCACCAGGCGGTAGTACGCCCAGACGCCCCGCTTGTCCCGCTCCAGCAGGCCAGCCTCGGTCAGGATCCGCAGGTGATGACTCACGGTCGGCTGGGAAAGCCCGAGCGGCGCGGTGAGGTCACTCACGGACGCCTCCCCCGTCGGAGACGACTGGATGAGGCTGAGCAGCCGCAGCCGTGCCGGGTCGGCAAATGCCTTCAGCACTCCCGCGAGGCGCTCGGCATCGGCAGGTTTGATCGGCTCGCCGGTGAGGGGCGAGATGGCGGGCGTCGTAGTCTTCGCAGTTCCCACGCCTTGCATCGTTGCAGCAACAAGCGCCGATTGGTGGTGAAACGAGGGCTGGATCACCGTGAGTTGTCCGAGAAAGTGCTGATGACGACCCTGCCGGACGACACGCCCCACCACGGCCCCCGGATCAGCAGGCCGATCGGCCCGAAGACACTGCCGCCGGTGAACACGCCGCCGCCGGACAGGACGCTCACCGCCCTCCGCAGCGCCCCTCCCGGTCCGCTGACCGTGGTGATCGGGATCCGGTTCGGGCGCACCGGGTACGACCGGGTGGCCCGCCGGTACGGCCGCCGCGCTGCTCGACGAGTTCGATCTCGCCGGCAAGAGCGACGACCTCGTCTTCACGCTCTCCGATGGTCAGCGTCGCCGGCTCCAGGTGGTGCGCGCACTGCTGCGGGTACCCCGGCTGCTGCTGGTCACCCTGGTGCAGGACTGCCAGCGGTTCACCGTGCTGATCAACGTCCTCGCGCCGGTGCTGCTGTTCGCCGGCGTGGATCGGCCGGAGGCGTCGCGATGAGCCGCGGCGCAACTGGACGGGCCGGTGCCGGACACCGGCCCGTCCAGTGGGCTGGTCTGGCGAGCTCAGTTTCCCGTGCAGGTGGCGGTGGCTCCGCTGCCGTTACCGGTGCCCTGGAATCCGAAATTGGTGGTCTGACCAGCGGCCAGTCGTCCGTTGTAGCTCTGGTTCGTGACGGTGATGGTGCCGCTGGTACCGCTGTTCACACCGTTCCACATCGAGCTGACCGACGCTCCGTTCGGCAGGTTGAGGGTGACCCGCCAGCCGGTGAGGGCGGCGCTTCCGGCGGTGACGTTGACGTTGGCGACGAACCCACCGTTCCACTGGTCCTGCACCGCGTAGACGGCGGTACAGGCGGGGGTCCCGGTGGGCGGCGGCGTAGTGGGAGGCGGCGTGGTGGGCGGCGGCGTAGTGGGCGGCGGGGTGGTGGGCGGCGGGGTGGTGGGCGGCGGCGTGGTGGGCGGCGGCGTGGTGGGCGGCGGCGTGGTGGGCGGCGGGTCACCGTCGAGGGTCAGGTTCTTCTGCTGGACGCTCCACTGGCTGCGGCACAGGCCGCAGTTGGCGCCGACGAAGTTGGTGCCGGCGGTCGTGTCGCCCTTCAGCCGCCATTTGAGGTAGAGCACCGTCACCCGGCCGAACTCACCCCCGTTGGGCTGGTCGTAGGTCCCACCGTGCCCGACGTTCAGGTTGCCCATGAAAGCGGGCAGCCCGGCCGGCAGCTTGCCCCAGTCGTCGATGGCGTTCGGGTAGGCGATGTCGCTGGGCCCACCGATGAAGTACGCGATCGGCTTGGTCAGTCGACGGAGCTGGTAGTCGTCGGCATCATTCAACAAGCCGCTGCTGAAGATGCCGGTGGTGGTGACGCGCGGGTCGTTGGAGACGGCGTAGGCCTCCAACCCCCCGCAGGAGAACCCGGCCACGGCGACCTTGGACGTGTCGAGTTTGCCGTAATACTTGCTGCCCTGCCGGGAGTTCTCCGCGAAGGCCCAGTCGATGGACTGGGTGAGCATCTGGGAGTTGGTGGAGCCGGATCCGTTCGGGGCCCCGTTGGCGATGGCGAGGAAGCCGTGGGAGGCGATCTCGCGGAGGAAGTTGCCCTGCGACAGGCCGTTGGCGGAGCAACCGCCGTTGCCCCAGACCAGGATGGGAAGACGCTCGGCCGGCAGCGTCTGGGGCCGGAAGATGGTGTGATTGGCCAGGCTGGCCGAGGTCTCGTAATCGGCCGGATAGGGACCGGAACCGCCGACCGCGGCACCGGCCGGTGACGCGCCCAGCGTCACGATCACGGCGGTAACCGGGACGATCGCGGCTACCAGGCCGGCGTAGATCTTCGATCTCCTGCTCATGCACCCTCCAGCGGATGTCGGGACGGCGCTCCCTGCGGCGGCGATGGTGGTGGTTCATTCGCAACCCGGCCCGGGTGGCCAGCGCTGGCCACGGGTCAGGTAGGTGCGCGCGCGGACCGCCCGGCCGCGGTCCCCACAGGCAGTCCGATGGGAGCTGTGTGCAGTTACTATCACTCTAGCAACGAAAAGTGTCAATATTTTGCCTCGTCGCCCGGACCCCGATCGCCGCCGGCTCACCGGGGTGAGCTGCCGCATTTCCGCCAGTCGGCTCGGGTCGGGTGGGGTCGCGTGAGGCCTGAAAGTGTGTGATCCACGAGGCGGCGTCCGGCCAGTACGGTGTCGCCACCTGGACCAGCCGCGCCTGCGCGAGCGCACCGAGCTCGGAATGGATGTCCAGGAACGTGTCTCTGGCCTGCTGGCGAGGCCAGGGACTGGGCAGCAGGTGGTGCGGCAGATCCGGATCGATGTCCGGGAACTTCCGCCAGGAATCCATGGCGGATGTACGGGCGACCAGCGCCCGGGCGGCGTCCACCTGACCGTTACGGGCGGCCGCTCGCAGCTCCGCGTACTGCTCGATGAAAGCCGTGTAGGCAGCGGCGATTGCGGTCAGGTCGTACGCGGAGGCCGGTCCGTGGGGCCCCGACTCCTCGTCGAAGCGTACGAGCATGATCGACCACCGGGCACCCTCGACGTGGTGTAGCAGCTCACTGAGCGCCTCGCGCACCGGCCCGACCTCGCGTCCCGGCCGGATCCACACGCTGTCGTACAGGCCCACGAACCGCAGTGCGCTCAACGACCTGCGCACCGCGTGGCGGGCCGCCTGGCCGGAGCTGGCGATCGAGAAGGACACCAACACCCATTCGCCGGTCCACTGCGGCGGCTGGGCACCGAAGTTCAGGAAGTGCTGCATCCGGGAGCGATGCTTGGCGATCGCCTGCGAGGTGAGGTGGTAGACCGGTGGTCGTCCGCTGCCCCGCGTCGCGATCAGACCCCGTTTGACCAACCGGGACAACGCCGCACGGGCACTGGACTCGCTCACCCCGAACTCACGCAGAATCGCGATGATCGCCGTCGATGGCAGATCGGCATCCGAGGAGTCGAGATACTCGCCGAGCAGGGTCGTCAGCAGATGCTGCGGGCTGGAACCGATCTGGGCCCGGGGAATGCGGACCTCGTCGGCGGACTCCTGGGCGTTCACCTCAACAGCCTGCATCACCCTCCTGGCGCATCAGCTCGTCGGCCGCCGACCGAACCGGGTGTGTCGAGCCGCTCGACACACGTCGGCGGGGTCGGGTGTGGCGGCTACGCGCCCTGTCCCTGGTTCTGCATCAGGCCGCCGTCCATGAAGTACGTCGACCCGGTCACGTAGTCGGCGTCGTCGCTGGCCAGGAAGACCGCGAGCTTGGCGATCTCCTCCGGCTGCGCGGCCCGCTTCCACGGGATCGACTGCACCTGTTCCTCCAGGAATTTCGGGTCGTCGATCGCCTGCTGGTTGAACGGGGTGAGCACCATGCCCGGCCCGATGTTGTTCACGTTCATGTGCATCGGAGCGACCTCCAGGGCGATGCTCTTGGCCAGCTCGAGCATGCCGCCCTTGCTGGCGTCATAGTCGGAGCCGCCGGCCCGGGCCACTTCCTGATGTACCGAGGTGATGTTGATGATCTTGCCGTGTCCGCCCTGGTCGCGGCGGTGCCGAATGAACCGTCGACAGCAGAAGAACATCCCGTACAGGTTGGTCCGGATCGACCGGTCCCAGGTCTGGGTGTCCAGGTCGGCAACCGGGATGCCGGAGGCGTCCACGCCCGCATCGTTCATCAGGACGTCCAGCCGGTCGAACTTCGCAAGGGCCTCGTCGAACATCGCCTCGACCTGGTGTTCGACGCTGATGTCGCCCTGGACCACGACGGCCCGCCGACCGGCCTTCTCGATCTCGGCCTTCGTGTGGTTCGCGCCCGCGTGATCGTGCAGGTAGTGCACCACGACGTCGGCGCCCTCGCGGCCGAACTCGATCGCGGTGGCTTGTCCGATTCCCGAGTCCGAGCCGGTGATCAGAGCGGTCCTACCCGCCAGCCGTCCGGTCATCAGGGCTCCCCCCCTCGCTGCCGCTCGCGGCTTACCCGCCTGCCCCGGTCCTAATCGAGCGGGATGGCAGCCGGCGGGAATCGTGCCGGCCTCCGGTCGCTACGGTGCGATCCCGTTCTCCACCTGGTCGATGACCCAGGCGGCGTTGATGAGACCAATGTGGGACAGCGCCTGGGGGAAGTTCCCGATCTGGCTGCCGTCGCTGCGATCGATCTCCTCCGAGAGCAGGCCGAGATCGTTTGCTCGGGCGGTCACGCTGTCGAAGATCTGCCGGGCCGCGTCGATCCGCCCGGCAAGCGCCAATGCCGCGACCAACCAGTACGAGCAGATGATGAAGGCGCCCTCATCGCCCGCTCCCGTCCAGCGTTGCACCAGACCGTCCCGGGTCAGGTCACGTTGGATGGCTCGCACCGTGGCGAGGACCCGCTCGTCGTCGCCGGGCAGGAACCCGAGGACCGTCATGCCGAGCACGCTGGCATCGAGGTGGTCGGACCCGAACGCGCCGGTGAACGCCCCGCTCGACGCGTGCCAACCCTCGCCGAGAATCGCCGCGCGTACCTCGTCCCTGGCCTTCGACCACCGTGGGACCGCCGTCTCGGCGTCGAGCTTCCGCGCCAGCTTGACGGCCCGATCCAGGGCCACCCAGCACGCCAGCTTCGAGGTCAGGTAGTGGCGCTCGCCCTCGCGTCCTTCCCAGATGCCCGCATCCGGCTGCCGCCACGTGTCGGCGGCCCGGTCGGCCAGCGATCGAAGCAGGTCCGTAGCAGCGGGCGACAGATCCGCCATCTGGTCCCGCAGGATCCACGCGGATTCCAGCACCTCGCCGAGGACGTCGAGTTGCTTCTGCTGCCAGGCGTCGTTGGCGATCCGCACCGGCCGGCTGCCGCGGTAGCCCGCCAGGTGTTCCAGGGTGTGCTCGGTCAGGTCACGCTCGCCGGCGACGCCGAACATGATCGGCACGTGGTCATCCCCGCTCACCGACCCCATCGAGGCGGCCATCCAGTCGAAGAACCTGAGTGCCTCGTGGGTACAGGCGGCGACCCACAGCGCCTTGAGCGTGAAGCTGCCGTCGCGCAGCCAGGCGAACCGGTAGTCCCAGTTCGCCGCGCCGCCGACCTCCTCCGGCAACGAGGTGGTGGCCGCGGCGACCACGGCACCGGTCGGCTGGTAGGTCAACGCCTGCAACACCATGGCGCTACGCCGGACCTGCTCGCGGTAGGGCCCCTGATAGCCCTGGTGGATGCGATCCCACGACTGCCATGCCTCGACGGTGTCGCGTAGGGCGACACGGCCGTCCAGCGGCACGATCTGCTGGTCAACGGCGCGGCGGTGGTGCAGCGCGAGCAGGGCGCTGTCGCCCTCGGCCAGCGTGAATCGTCCGGTCACCAGCGGACCGTCGATAACCAGATCACGATCGCTGGTCAGCACCAGCCGGTCGGCTCCACCGGATATCTCGATCCCCGCCGGCGTCTCGGCGATCGAGGGACTTATCAGCCCGTACTCCGGGCGGGCCGCGACCTCGATCGCCACCTCCACCGTGCCGGCGACTGTCTCGAGTTGCCGCAGCAGGACGTGCGGGGACGTGAAGCCGATCCGGTGACCGCGTTCGCCGAAGCCGAGACCGAGGGCATCCGTCACACCCAGCACGCCGTGCTGGGTGTGGAACTCCGTACGCAGCACCATCGTCCCGTCCAGGTACTGCCGGACGGTCGTGTACGGCCCGACCGGCCGGATCGACCAGTGGCCACCGGTAGCGTCGAGCAGGCGCGCGAAGACACTCGGTGCGTCGAATCTGGGCGGGCACCACCAGTCCACGGACCCGTCCGAGGAGACCAATGCGGCACCCTGACAGTCGCCGAGCAACGCGTAGTCGCTGATCACAGCCACATCCCGCGCGTACCCACGGTGATGCCCGATACGCGTTCGTCGCCAAGGACGGTCGGTGGCGCTACTCCGGGCGCTCGCCCGAGCCTTCCGTGCGCCCCGGTGCCGGGGGCGAGGCCACGGCGAACGGGTGGCGGAGCCGCCGCATCGCTTCTTCACTGCCGTCGACACGAGTGCCCGAATCTTCGGATCCGTCGAGGGTGGATGCGGCGAGAAACAGCGCCGAACCGGGCTTGCCCTTCGATGCCATGCAAATCCTTTATTGGAGCGGAGCGCATTCACAGCGCGAGATGAACCGGAGGGGCGACGTCTCGAAGTCCGACGTTCGTCACGAGCCTGACTGCGGCCCCCGGTCGCGGACCGACGTCCGCCGGCATCGACAGTACCGCCTCCGGCGTCCGCGCCCGTCCCGGGACCGATCCGCCCGCCTGCTGGCGTCGGTCAGCGGCGGTCGAGCGCCGACTGTAGGCGTTGGATGAGCGTCTTGCGGCCCTTGCCTGCGCGTTCTTCGCGGAGTGCCGCCTTGAGCTGGCCGGTGTCGAGGTCGCGAACGTGTCGGGTCGCCTCGGCGACCGGCAGTTCGGTGAGCGACCCGGACGACGCGGCGTTCCGTCGCGCGCGCTTGGCCGGGCCGGTGTTGGCGACATACTGCTTGCCGGACTTCGACGCCTTCCGCTTCTTCGCGTCGGTCGCGCGTCGCTGCTCCGCAGAGAGCTGGTTCCAAGCCTGCTCAGGCAGGTAACGGTCGGTTTCGCCACCATGTCGCGCCCGCGTGCCACCCTCCTTGGTCCGCCACTTCTGGTCGCCCCATTGCTGCAGCGACTTCTGCCGCTCGTCCTTCGGGCCCTGATAGCCGCCACCGCGTTTCTGGTACTCCTTGGTGAGCAGCTGCGACTTGCGCGCCGACCACTGTCCGGGACGGCCGCCCCGGTCGGACGCCTTGATCTCTTCCTTGAGCTGTTCGCGCAGCTCAGGCTTCGTATACCGTGCCATGCGCACTGGGTACCCGTGGTCGATCCCGGTACTCACTGACACCGGTCGACACCGGGTACTGCACCAGCGTGTCGGCGAGCGTGCTGCCCGGGTACTGCCCGGACAGCGACAGCGCCGACTCACCGGTTTCCGGAGCGAAGGCGTTGACGTACACGAGGGCACGCACCGATGTCTCGTCAGCGGCAGCCTGCGTGATCACCATCCCGCCGTACGAGTGGCCGACGAGAATGACCGGCCCGCCGATCCTCCGCATCACGTCTCGCACATAAGCGGCGTCGCCCGCGATGCTCCGCAGCGGGTTGGCGACCGCCACCACGTCGTAGGCGGCACCGAGCCGCTCGATCACGCCGTTCCAACTCGCCGACTCGGCGACCGCGCCGTGCACGAGGATGATGGTGGGCTGAGCATCAGCCATGACGCTGTGCTCCCTCACTCCGTGACGTTGTCCACCGCCGGCCTCGACGGTGGTCGTGAATACCCGCCAGGCAACGGTGAAACCGGCCGGCAGGCTCAGCAGGGCGACCGTTCTCGGCCCATCGATCGCTGCTTCGGTTTCGTTTCCCGACTTGCTTGACCACCTCTCCGCTCGCGCAGTAAGTTAGCCAACTAACTGACAATGGGAGGGGCATGGTGAACCACCAACCCGACAAACGCAGCCGGCTGATCGACGCCGCCGTCCGGCTCGTACACGAGCAGGGGTTCGCCCGGACCACGCTCGCGGACATCGCCGGCGCGGCCGAGGTGCCACTGGGCAACGTCTACTACTACTTCAAGACGAAGGAAGCCATCGGCGAAGCGCTAGTCGCCCAACACGCTGGGCATTACGCCTTGTTGCGTCGACAGTGGAATCAGAGTGGCGACGCCCGGTCGCGACTGGCGGCGTTCGTGCAGATGACGGCTGAGAACCGCGCGGTACTGGCCCGCAGCGGCTGTCCGGTCGGCACCCTGTGTGCCGAGTTGCACAAGGCCGGCGGTCCGCTGGCCGAGCAGGCCGGCGCCATCTTCACCGAATTGCTCGGCTGGCTGAAGGAACAGTTCCGCGCGCTCGGCCGCGACGCCGACGCCGACGGCCTGGCCCTGCACCTGTTGTCCGCGCTCCAGGGCGTGTCGCTGATCGCGCACAGCCTCGACGACCCCGAGTACGTCGATCGGGAGACCACCAGGCTCACCGGCTGGATCGAAACCCTGTAGTCCCGCCCTCGGCAACAGCAAGGAGCGACCGTGATTGTCCTACTGCCCGCCCCGAACGGCACCCTGACATCGGCCCGAACGGGCATCGACCTGCCGGCCCGGCCGATGTCGGCCGGCCGCGGGGACCGCCCGCCGTTCCTGCCGGAGGCAACCCGCCTGGGGGACTCGACGATCGGCAGGTTTGCCGCCGGCGGCCCGACCGAGGCGATGGCATGAGCCGACAACCGCACCCCACGCGAGTTCTGGTCACCGGTGCCACCGGATTCCTCGGCCGCAACATCCTCGCCGCGTTTGCCGCGCGGCCCGACGTCACCCTCATCGCCGCCTGCCGCACGCCCGACCGGCTTCCTACAGCCTTCTCCGGCGAAACCCGGGTGGGCGACCTGCGCGACGCCGAGTACCGCAAGGCGGTCGTCAAGGACGTGGACGTCGTCTGCCACGCCGGCACCTGGGGCGCCTTCTGGGGCCACGCCGAGTTGGAGCGCCGCCAGTTCTTCGAGCCCAACCGGGACCTCATCGACCAGGCGATCGACCGGGGCGTCCGCCGCTTCGTCCAGACCAGCACGATCGCGATCGCCGCGCGCCCCGCCGGCGGCGGGCCGACCAACGACTTCGCCCCGACCCGCCGCACCGGCTTCTGGCCCCACCTCGACCGGCTCATCGACCTCGACGACCACATGCGCCGTCGCAGCGATCGCGGCACCCAGATGGTCACCATGCGCCTCGGGCACTTCGTCGGCGCCGGCAACGCCCTCGGTATGGTGCCGGCTCTCGTACCCCGGCTACGCACCCGCCTCGTGCCCTGGCTCGCCGGGGGACGCGCCCGACTCGCACTGGTGGGCGGCAGCGACCTGGGCGAGGCGTTTGCACTGGCCGCTACCGCCCATGGGCTCGACGACTATGAGTCGTTCAACATCTGCGGCCCGATCTCGCCCACAGCCCGCGAAGTCATCGAGTTCATCGCCGACGAGACCGGGTCCCCACGCCCCTGGTTCAGCGTCCCGTACACCGCCGGCTACGCCTTTGCCTGGCTCATGGAGAAGTTGCAACCCGTCCTGCCCGGCGCCGAACCCTTCCTGACCCGCTCTCTGGTGCACGTCTCCGAAGACTGGGACTGCCCCTCCGAGCACGCCACTCGCACACTCGGCTACACACCGCGCGAGGACTGGCGAAACGCCGTTCGCGCAGCTCTCACCGAAGCCAAGGCCGCCGGGTACCCCTGGCCCCGCCTCGCCCAACCCGCTTGAACGACAAGGGCGACAACACCGGCATCATGCCGATGATCGATCGAGCGTCGACGTTTTTTCGCCTCGCCCACCGTCGGTAGCAGGTAGCACCGGAAGTCCTAGAACCCGGCCGACAGACCCCTGAGCCGGCGGCGGCTGTCAGCTCTTCGAAGCGTCGTGGCTGACGGCCGCCGCCCTGGTGCCGCCACTTCCGTCCCGCCAGCGAGCTGGGCCTGAGCCGGACCGACACGCGGCACCGCCAGCCGCACCAGGAGCTCCGGCACCGATCCTCGGCCGAAAAACTACCGGTCGATGACCGAAACTACCGGTTGAAAACCATCGATTTATCTGCCAGCCTGAAGCCATCGATGGATGTGATCGCTAACATGCCGCCCACCCCCTGGAGGCGCCGCACTCGAACACCAGCCCACCACCTGCCAGGTCGCCTCACCCACCACCTCAGCCCAACGCGCGCCACTACCCGGCGGTCAACCTGGCCATCTCATCGCAACCCTCCACCTGCTGGTCAGGTGACCTGAGCCGACTCGCCCTCCGGGCGGTCGTCGGATGTGAGTCCCGGCTTCGGCCGGCGGTCTCAGCATCGTGGTCGCCCGCCAACCGGGCGGAGCCCGCCACCACACAGCGACCGAGTTTCGTACCCCATCAATGGAGGATCAGCATGATCTCCCGGACCCGTCCCTCCGGGCGTCGACTTCGAACGCTCTCTGCATCCGGAAGTGCCGCGATAGTTGCGGCCCTCGTCGTGTCGTTGCTGCCCAGTCTCGCCCAGGCTGCCGAGACCACTCTCGCCGCGGCTGCGGGCCAGTCCGGGCGGTACTTCGGGACCGCGGTGGCCGCGAACAGGCTCTCCGACTCCACCTACGTCAACATCCTGAACCGTGAGTTCAACTCGGTCACGGCCGAGAACGAGATGAAGATCGACGCGACCGAGCCGCAGCAGAACAACTTCACGTTCGGCAACGCGGACCGGATCGTCAACCACGCCCTGTCCCGGGGCTGGAAGGTGCGGGGTCACACCCTGGCCTGGCACTCGCAGCAGCCTGGCTGGATGCAGCAGATGGAAGGCTCGGCGCTGCGTAACGCGATGCTGAACCACGTCACCCGGGTCGCGACCTACTACCGCGGCAAGATCGACTCGTGGGACGTGGTGAACGAGGCGTTCGACGACGGCAACAACGGCGCGCGTCGTAACTCGAACCTGCAGCGCACCGGCAACGACTGGATCGAGGCCGCGTTCCGGGCCGCCCGGGCCGCCGACCCGGGCGCCAAGCTCTGCTACAACGACTACAACACCGACAACTGGACCTGGGCCAAGACCCAGGCCGTCTACCGGATGGTGCAGGACTTCAAGCAGCGTGGCGTGCCGATCGACTGCGTCGGGTTCCAGTCGCACTTCAACGCCCAGTCTGCGTACAACAGCAACTACCGCACCACGCTGTCCAGCTTCGCCGCCCTCGGCGTGGACGTGCAGATCACCGAGCTGGACATCGAAGGCTCCGGCGCCAGCCAGGCCAACACCTACCGCAACGTGGTCAACGACTGCCTCGCGGTGCCCCGCTGCAACGGCATCACCGTATGGGGCATCCGCGACAGCGACTCGTGGCGCTCGAGCGGCACCCCGCTGCTGTTCGACAACAACGGCAACAAGAAGCAGGCGTACACGGCCACCCTGGACGCGTTGAACAGCGCCGGCCCCGGCCCCACTCCCACTCCGACCACGCCGGATCCCACGCCGACCACGCCGGATCCCACCCCGACCACGCCGCCGCCCTCCGGCTCGGCCAACGAGATCGTCGGCAGCCAGTCGAACCGCTGCATCGACGTCACCAACGCCTCCCGCAACAACGGCACCCGCGTCCAGCTCTACGACTGCAACAAGCAGACCAACCAAGCCTG
>NZ_JBXUOW010000081.1:0-20426 GCF_057196645.1 Micromonospora sp. ATLC16 | reverse complement strand
CACCACCATCGCGAAAGCCCTACGCCGTAACAGCCGGAACCCGTACCGACCGCTACAACTACTCGGGATCACCTGAAAACGGGCGTATGGCTACCTTGCCTGAACCCTGGGAGTCCGCGAGGTAGGGGTCCATGTAGGACGGGTGCGACCCGTTGGTGATCATGGAGTTTGCGAAGACCTCATGACCCAGAACAGGACCCAGGGTCATTGCGTGTTGCTGTAACTGCTGGTCACGGTGGTGATGAGATCGTGTGATCGGCGGTCGGCGCGGCGGTTGGCGCGGGCGATGTTGGTTTCGCCGTTGACGCGGTGCCAGCCGATCGCGGTGTTACGCAGGGTGGCCATGACAGCGGGCCCGGTGCCGGTCCGGGCCTGGTGATGATCCTCACGGAAAGTCACGTCTCGTACGTTGTGGACCTGATTCTCGATCAACCACTCTGCCCTCGCCCATTTCTGCAGGTCAGCGGGCTGAGCGTCGGCGGCGGGCAGGGACGTGACCAGGTAGGCGGTCTCCCTGCTGGTCTTGCCGTTCACGGTGCGGGTCCGGGTGATCCGGGCGGCCTGCTGGGCGCGCGGGAAGGCGATCCCGCCCGGGGTTTGCTGGGTGACGGCTTTGACCGTGCGGGTCTCCTTGCGGCCGTGTCCGCGGTCGTGGGTGCGGTCACCGACCGGGATCTGCGCCCACGGCAGGGTCTTGAGCTGGGCGTGAAGGGTGGGCTGGTTCCCCTTTGCCTGTAGGAGAAGGTGTGCTCCGCGGCTGGTGATCTGCTCGGCGTGGCCGGTCTGGGTGTGCAGGGCGTCAGCGACGAACAGCACATCGGTCAGGCTGCCGAGGACAGCCTGCACGGCGTCGAGCAGTGGGGTGAACGCCGGGATTTCATTGCTTTTCGTGTCGACGGTGACCTGGGCCAGGACGATGCCGGTGCTGGTGTCCAGCGCGGACAGCAGATGCACCTGGCGGCCCTCGGGCAGGCGGGCGGCCCGCAGTGTCTTGCCGTCGACGGCTATCACTGTCCGGTAGCGGCGCGGCCGGGCGGGTGCCGGCGGTGTCCGCGACCGCAGCCAGCCGGCCAGCACAGCGCTGACCACGCCGGCGTCGAGGCGGGTCAACAGCCGCCACATCGTCGTGCCGGCCGGCACGCCCCGGGTGAACCCGAGCCGCTGCTGGTCGGGCTCGTCGAGGTCGTACAGCCAGTCGACGATCGCGGCGAACGAGGTGGCACCGGCCAGGACCGCGCAGACCGCGACGGTCAGCAACGCCACGAGGGGATACCGGGTCCCGCGAGGGTTACGCGGGTCCGGAATCCGGCTGAGGGCTTCGACGAGCCCGGCGTGTTCACTACCGGTGACCGGCGGCGAGAGCGTGTCGGAGCCAGGGGTTGTCACGGTCAGTGCGCAGATCAGAGATGATGTCATCGGCGGGTGGAGTTCCTCGGTGATCGTGCAGCGTCAAGAACTCCATGATCACCTTGAGGGCTTCACCCGCTTCATCCGCCTCCACAAAGGCCACTCACCCCAGGAAATCCCAGCTCAGCTGACCGCCCCGCGAGAACGCAAGAGCCCTGGCCCGCTTCGACGGGTCGGCCTCGTTGTCCTGCACGTGCACCGCGGTGTTCCACTCGTGGCAGACCTGCACCGGGTGAGAACCGAACCGCTGCTCGCACTCCGTCGCCCAGCCGTAGCCAGGATCGGTCAGATTGTCCCAATGTCAGGTGGACCGGCATCGGCCCGCGGGATAGGCGCCGAGGCTCTCTCGCTGGACCGAGTCCGGCTGCCGTCTGCGCCATGGGCCGCGCTGGATGCCGCCAAGGGTGACATCTTCCGCGTTAAGCAGGAAGAAGACGGGCGGCTCTGGGTACGAGAGAAGGTCGAGGCATCCGGCTACTGCGCGATCCGGGTGATGCTTGCTTCCGGCGGTCCACT
Organism: Micromonospora sp. ATLC16; assembly: GCF_057196645.1. Lineage (NCBI taxonomy): Bacteria > Bacillati > Actinomycetota > Actinomycetes > Micromonosporales > Micromonosporaceae > Micromonospora > Micromonospora sp. ATLC16. The sequence continues at coordinate 18,503 of NZ_JBXUOW010000081.1, read as the reverse complement.
CGGTCCACTCGATGTTGGCACCAGGGTCATCCTGGAGAAGTTCTATTCCTTGGGGGTCACTGGCACCGGCATGTTCGGGCTGACTGTGATCGACGTTCCGCCCGAGGCTGACCTCCGGCTTGTGCGCCAGCTGCTCGACACCGGCAAGCGCGATGGCTGGTGGGATTACGACGAGTTGTGTGTCACCGAGGCGTGGCGGAGCTTGGCGACACCGTAGGCTCTCGTTCCGCGACGAGCGGACCACTGCGGTTCGCCAGACTGCTCGTTCGCCGGGCTGTCGGCCGGGTGGATTCAGCCGCGCGACAAGCGGCCGGGACGCACCCGCTCGGCGGCTAGATGAGGACGGGATCGCGGCGAGTACGAAAATGGCGTCGTGGAGATCAGGGTCTGGGTGGATGACTGGCAGATGCAGTGCTGTGGCGAGCCGTTTACGGTTGGCGATCGAGTCTCCTGGAGGCTACGAGACCTGGACTCCGAGTGGCCTGGGCTCGTGCTGGGCAGCGACCTGGCCCGTGGCGTTGACAAGGCCGAGGAGCACCACGGAGGCGTGAGCGAGGATGCAGCCTCTGTCGTGGGGGTCGTTGCTTCGATCCATGCCGTGCACTGTCGGTATGCCCCGCTGCCTGACGAACCTTCCACTCACCTCTTCCCCGTGCCCGGATCCGGCGCCATGACCTCGGTTCGGTCCGCGGACGGATGGACTCCCGACCGCGACGACCTCAAGTTCGCCGGATACGTGGTGCAGCTGACCCGCGAATAGAAAGGACTACCGGCCCCGGCATCCGCACCATCTACAGGCAAGCGCTGAGCCAGATAACTCGGCGTAGCGATCAGATCGCGGCAAATCCGGGTGGTGGCGCAGCGGGCCGTCGGCGACCGCGCAGAGGTGCTCGACGCAGAATTCGTTGCCTCCGGGATCGAGCATGACGACATGTCCCAACTGCTCGCCGTAGGAGGGATCGGACACTGCTACCGCAAGTGCCGGGGCAACCTGACGAACCAAGAACAGTTGCCGGGCGGCTGTGACGACCAAGCCACGTCACGGGCTTGACAAGCAGCCGACCCCTTATCGATTATCGAGTTATCGTTTGTCGATAAGGAGGCGTCGTGAAGTGGTGGGACAGCCTACGCCGGCCGGACTGGCTGAAGGAGCTGCAGGCCGTGCTCACCCTCGGCCTGGTCGTCGTTGGCGGGTTGGGGGTGTTCGGCGCCGCGGCGGCGGGCGGTGGTGCGCTACAACTGGAGCTGCCCGCCTCGGCGGTCTCCGGCACCGTCGACCACGGGCTGCGCGAGAGGGCCGCGGTCGCCGCAGAACAGGATGTGACCATTACGGTGGCTGATCCGAGCCTGGAGCAGCGGGTGGCGTGGGTGCTGACCGCCCTGCCGACCTACACGGTGGTCGCGGCGCTGTTGGTGCTGCTCCTGTTGATCGTGCGGCACGCCCGCAGCGGCGACCCGTTCACCCTGGCCACCGTGCGGCGGCTGCGGGTGCTCGCGGTGGTCTCGCTCGCTGGCGGCTACCTGGGGTCTGTTGTGGAACTGCTTGCCGCAATACACCTGTCAAGCACGGTAACCACCGACGGCGTCGTGGGTTTCTCGCAGTTGCCCCTGCACTGGATCCTGGTCGGATTCGGGCTGTTCGCCGTCGCCGAGGTGGTCAACCGGGGGTATGCGATGCGCGCCGAACTGGAGACGGTGGTCTGATGCCGCCCGCGGAGGAACACCACGTCGAGCTGCACCTCGACAAGCTGCTCGCGGAGCGGGGAATGACGCTCACCGAACTCGCCGACCGGGTCGGTCTGACACTGGCCAACCTTTCCGTACTCAAGAACGGTCGCGCCCGCGCCATCCGGTTCAGCACCCTGAGCGCCCTGTGCCACGAGCTCCGGTGCCAACCAGGTGACCTGATGACCGTACGCCTCACCCGGCCGACCCACGGGTAATTTGACCCTCCTGCGACCGTGGCGCTCGCCTCGGACGACCGCCCACGGCTACCTGGCTTGACAGCCATCCTGGCCAGCCGAAACATCGCAGGCTAACCGCAGGACAGCCGGCTGGGCTTCCCCCTGAGATGTGGACACCTGAGACTGGACCCCGGCCTGGCGGACCCTGCGTGGTGCGCGACTCGCGGCAGGTCGGGGTACCCGAGATCGTGGGCAACATAATGCGGTCGTCACTGCCGAGATCGTCTGCAAACATGCGCCCATGACCGCATCCGACTCCGTTGAGCTGATCCGAGTTCCACAGCTAACCGATCGGGCTCCGTACGCCTATGCCGCAGTGGCGTCTGACGTACGGAAGCTCGTGTTCACTGCCGGTGCCTGCCCGCTCGACGAGGACGGCGCCACCGTCGCGGTCGGAGACGTGGCCGGGCAGGCCGAGCAGGTCATGGCGAACCTGCGCACCGCACTGGCGGCGGCCGGTGCCGACCTCATCGACGTGGTCAAGACGACCGTCTACGTCGCCAGCAACCGCCGCGACGACCTTGTCACGGCGTGGGACGTGGTCAGTCGACACTTCGGCCCGCACGATGTGCCCAGCACCTTGCTGGGAGTCGCCGTCCTCGGCTACCGCGACCAACTCGTCGAGGTAGAAGCCGTCGCCGCTCTGTGCTGATCACTCAGTCAACGCGCGCGGCGCGGCATTGCCGGACGTCGACGGTTCAGGGCGTCGTCCTTGCAGGACGATCTGCGGGTTGCCGTCGAGGGGCACGATTGCTTGATCCAGGCGGGATGCGAGGCTGGTCGAGTGACTTTCCCGCTCGCGCGCCGCGTCTATGACACCTGCCACTTGACCGGACGGTTCCGTCTGCGATCCGGGCAGATCAGCGGGGAGTACTTCGACAAGTACCTGTTCGAGGGGCAGCCGGACCTGTTGCGTAAGGTCGCCGAAGCGATGGTCGCCTTGCTGCCGGAGTGCGATGTGCTGGCGGGGATGGAGATGGGCGGCATCCCCCTTGCCACGGTGATGTCCCAGCTGACCGGACTGCCCACCGTGTACGTGCGAAAACACGCCAAGGCGTACGGCACCAACAAGGTCGCCGAGGGCGGTCCCGTCAACGGCCGCAGTGTCGTACTGATCGAGGACGTCGTGACCACCGGAGGCGCCCTACTGGCATCGTGCGGGCAACTGCGCTCCATCGGCGCCCAGGTGGAGACGGTCGTCTGCGCCATCGACCGCGAGCAGGGCGGCCGTCAGAATCTGGCGACCGAGGCGCTGCAGCTCCGTGCCGCGCTTACCCGCCGCGACCTGGAAACCTCCGTGATGGCGTGACAGCTTCAGGGGCCGCACGACCGGTGCCAGATGTGCGACTGCTTCTGCAACGCGGTCGGTTGCTGCGGGACTGGGTAGGCTCCCGAGATGCTTCTGCGCGACGTGAAGCCAGCCGACCTCGATGCGTATGTCCGCATGCGCTGCGATCCGGTCATGATGTCGGAGCTCGGCGGCCCGCAGCCGCGCGAGTGCATTGCCGGTCAGCTCAGGCGTGACCTCGAGACGGTTCGCGAGGACAGCGCCTGGATCAAGATGATCGTTGCCGGTGACTCCGCGCAGGTGGCGGGGACGGTGACGCTGTACCCCCATGAGGGCATCTCCGAGGTCGGTTGGATGGTCCTGCCAGAATTCCAGGGCAGAGGCTTGGCGGGCGAAGCCGTCCGCCAGGTTCTCGACCTGGCCCGCGCGGATGGGCGTTGGGGGCTGATCCACGCGTTCCCGAGCACGACGAACGCCGCATCGAACGCCATCTGCCGCTCGGCCGGGTTCTCCCTCATCGGTCAAGAGGAGACGACCTTCGCCGGGCGCATCTTTCAGAGGTAGCTGCCCTGACCGCTGCCGACCCCCGCGAAGTCCCACGTCCCACCTCGAACCCTGCCCTTCTCTCCGCCCGCCTGTACGACCAACGCGGCTACGCCATCACCGTCCGCGCCGGCACCGACGGCTACTGGGAGGCCGAGGCCGACGACGAGGAACGGTGGGAATGGGAACCCACGACGAACGTGTCCGTCACCTTTTCCATGCGGGCCGACGACATCGTCGAGAAGGGGATCCCCAACATGGTGGTGGCGGTCAAGAGAGTCCTCGTCGGCCGTCACGAGGACGCGGCGCTGGTGCAGGACGGCAACTACCTTCTCCTGACCCGCATCGATGGCGTCATCCGCACCTACCGCCCGGACTGGTGGCACCACTACCATCTCGAGCGGTCCTTCACCGGCTGACGTTCCCCGCGTCGTGGACGCGGACATCCGCAGATGGGTGCGTCTCAGCGCGGCCCGGCCGGGTGGTCAGTGCTGTTGGTCTTCGGGGTATCGCTGGCGTAGTTCGTCGGCGTAGTCGTCGAAGGACCCAAGTCCAGCGCTGCGGCGGCGTTGGTCGAGGTGGTGCGGGTCTTCAATCGGTTGGGGTTGGATCTGGCCGGTGCCGTCGGGTCCGTACCAGAACTGGGTGCCGTACACCTGTGGTCTGCCTTCGGCGCGGCGGACCCGGTCGGTGAGGTAGGCCAGGTGGGACGGCTCGGCCTCCCCGTCGGCTACCGCCTGTTCGAGCAGGCGCAGGCAGTGGCGTTGGAAGTCCGGGTCGTGGTCGGCGTGTTGCGCGAGCAACCAGGCCGCGGTGGCGCCGTCCTTCCCGACATCGCTGCGTCGAGGCCACCCGTGCCGGTCGATGAGCTGCGTCAGCCATGTGGTGTTGTCGACGTCGACCTCGCGTACCCGTGCCCAGAGGCCGTCATCGGTCGCCCGCCGGCTCGTCTGGGACCGTACCTGTTGGTCGCGGTCCATCCGCTCGATCAGCTCGGCGGCCACTTCTCCGTGCGCAGTCACGACGCTCCTAACAGGGTTGACGCCGCCGCCCTGATTACCCTGCTTACCGACCGGCTCAGTGGGCGATGCGGCGGCGGATCACAGTGACACTTCGTCTCCCACTCGGCTCCCGAGCCAGCGGATTCGGAAACCACGGCATGTGCCACGGTAGTTCCCGCGGGTGGCTACGAGCGGGTCGGTGAAGTGATCGTGGCTGCGTGCTCGTCGAGGAGATCGGCGTAGGTGTCGATATCCACGGTGTCGTAGTGGCAGCGTGCGAGCAGCCGGTTCAGTCGTTCGGCGATTTCGTCCGGGTCGAGGTCGAGGCGTTCGCACAGGTCACGGTGCGTGTCCACGAGCGGTCCGGCGATCTCTTCCGGTTGGGTGCGGGTGATGTGGTAGGCGTCGCGGAGATGTCCGGACAGGTCGTCCCAGACGATGATGGCCTCTTCGATCAGGTCGAGGGCGGTGGGGGCCGCGGGGTGGGCGGCCAGGATCTCGACTTCGGTGGCCAGGCGGTGCCCGGCGGCTTCCACGTCGGGGATCTGCCATCTGCTACCGGTTGTCACCGCTGCCGCGTCTGCCACGGCGGTACGGAAGTCGGCGAGGCCTGACGTGTCGGCGGCGTCGAGCATGCCGGCCTCACCGAGCAGCAGGGTGGCGAACAGGCGGTCCCGGACCGCGTGCCCTGCTACCAGGTCGGCCAGTTGGCGGGGTGAGAGCCGCTGCACTGCCTGAAGGTAGTCGGCGTGGTCGGGCTCGACGGGCGCGGCGCCGGGTGGTGTCGCGGCGCCGGAGAAGGCGACACCGGCGTGAACCGCGGTCAACGCGGTCGCGACCGCGTGCGCGCACAGGTCGGCATCGGGGACGCCGCAGTCGCAGTCGCCGGTGAAGATCCCGTCGACGATGCCCACCCACGGCTGGAAGGTGGCGTCGTGGTCTCGTACCACGGCCTGGACACCACCACCGGCGGGCTCCAACTCACCGACGTTGTCGTCAATGAGCAGCCGCGCCGCGGCCTCACCCACCGCGGTGGGGATCGAATCACGAAACGCCTCAACGTCGATGCGGACCGCCACAGGCAGGCACCCTACCGGCCGGAGGACATGCGGGCGGCGTCGAGCTTGGCCAGGAACGTCGGCCGGCGCCGGTGCTGCGCGCGCAACTCCTGCAGGTAAGCGTCGAACTGGGTGAGCTCGCCGGTGGCCGCGTACGCCTCGCGCAGGTGGCGTAGCAGCGTGATCGCCTTGTCGTAGCGGCGTTTGTCGGACGAGTCGAGCAGTTGGGCGTCGATGAGCGCCTGGTAGGGCTCGCGTACCTGCGCGGGGTGGTTTTGCCGTCGCGCCTCCAACAACTCGACGCGCTGCCGGACTGGCAGCTCGTCCCTACGCGTCAGTGCGGTGTGCCACGCCTCGTCGCTACGACCGGCGAGAATCAGCACGTCGATCAGGTGGGGCAGGTATCCCGCCTGCCGGGCGGCACGCTCACGCACCACCGTCAACGCCCGCTCGGTGTGTGCGGCGTCCTGGTCGGTATCGGCGACCGTGGCCAGCAGCGACCGGAAGCTGTCGATCGTCGGCTGGACATCGAACGCGCTCTGACGCTCGACCACCGCAGCCTCCGGTGCACCTGTCTCGATCAACAGCCGTACCAGCAGGTCGCGCAGTGTTGCCGTCTGGTAGCCGGGCTCGTGTTCGTCGAGGCCGCGCCGGGCCCAGACGATCGCTTCGGCGGGCCGCTTCGCCTGCGCCAACACCGTCACGATCCGCCGGTACTGGTCGGCGCTGACCAGATGCTCCGCCAACACCCGCACATGTGCGTCGACGTCACCGGAGACCTCAGCCAGCTGCTCCCGCAGATACCGCACCGCCCACTGCCGATGCCAGTCATCGGACTCGGACGTGGCGGCGGCACGCTCGTCTACCAGCCGGCCGACCTCGGCGAGACTTTTCGGCCCCAGCGCCGGCGCCCACTCGCGCAGCACCACCTCCGGCCAGCCCGGGCCATCGCACACCTGCTTCACCAGCCACGCCGCCAACCCTGCCGGTCGCGGCGGCGCGGCCCGACATGCCCGAGCGTAGACCTCCATCAGGTACGCCAGGTCGTTACCGAGCACGCCAGAGGAACTGTCCATGTACATCAGGGCGCTTGTCATCCGATCGACCGCCTTGCGCAGCACCGGCACCGCGACCGCCGCCTCACCCACGTCGATCAGTCGCTGGCCGCGGTCGGCAACCTCACGTGCGGTGCGCGAGTAGGCATCCCGACCCGAGTACGGGTCACGGCGGCGATCCCGCCGCAACCGATCCACCAGCACCGCCAGCTCGCTGTCATCGTGAACCCGCACCGCTACATCACACCAGAACACGCACGACATCCCACGGTAGGCAAGCGCCCCGACACGGCCGCGAGGCTGAGTGACGCGCCAGTCGTCACCGTCGACGAGAATCTTCCAGCCGGAGCGGGCCTGGGGCCGCCAGCCCGGGCCCCGGTCCAGTCAAGGTTGGGTGGGTACCAGCTGAGTGGGATGACGCCGATCAGACCCAATCCGGGTTTGAAATCGATCCGTGCCGATTACCCGACACGAACTTTCATGGCTCAACTACCAGTATCGTCCTGGGTCCTCGCAGCCAGTGCTCCCGGCCACCACGAGGAACTCCGCTGACCGTGAATTTACTGCCCCGTGCATACTACCGCCGTGGACGTGACGGGCATGGCTACCGGCTCGTGCCCGCCGAGACCGCCGATGGTCGGGGGCTTGAGGCGGTTACCTCACCCGATGGATGCATGCTGTCGGTGTCGGTTGAATCCGCCCGCACCGCGGTGACCGGCAGTTCATGGCGGGACTCGGCGGCGACGGTGACCCGGATGGGTGCAGTGGTGACCCTAACAAGAGAGCTTGGTCGGCGTCCGGATGTGGCCGGCGACCGGTGGCCAGGGGGCGGGCGACGCAGGGTCTTTGCGTTGTCGGTGTGCAGGGCTGTGAGCTGGGCTGACGTGGCGATCGGGGTCTACTGAGGGCGGGTGCGACCCATCGGTGATCATGAGGTTTGCCTAGAACTTCGTGATCCCGGGAAGGGCCGCACCCGCGTATGTCATCTTCACCGATCAAGGTTCTGCTGCCAACCACACCCGGCGCTACGCCTCCCGCGCTGGTCACCGATCGTGAGCGGCCGGGGTTGCTGGTCGCGTTGCAGGTGGTACCGGACCCGCGCGATGCGCGGGGTCGCCGTTACGGTCTGTCGAGTCTGCTCGCGGTGGCGGTGTGCGCGGTGCTGGCCGGGGCGTGCACCTTCACCGCCGTACATGATTGGGTGCGTGACCTCGACCGCGCGGCGTGGTGCAGGCTCGGTTTCACCGACACGGTCCCGGCGGCGACGACGCTGTGGCGGCTACTGATCCGCGTCGACGCGGGCGTGTTGCAGCAGGTGTTGACGCGGTGGCTGCGCGAGCGCAGCACCCCGTGGCAGGTCCGGGGGCCGCAGGTGGCGGCTGGTCATCGCCATCGACGGCAAGGTCCTGCGCGGCGCCCGCACCCCCGACGGCCGGCAGGTGCACCTGCTCGCCGCGTACGACACCCGGACCGGGATCGTGCTCGGCCAGGTCCAGATCGAAGCGAAATCCAATGAAATCCCGGCGTACACCCCGCTGCTCGACCAGGTCGTCGCCCAGCTCGGGTCGCTGCGCGGCGTGGTGATCGCCGCGGATGCTCTGCACGCGCAGACCGGGCACGCCCGCGCCGTCGCCGCCGGGGGTGGGGACCTCATGGTCGCGGCGAAGGCCAACCAGCCGAGGCTGTACGCACAGCTCAAAGCGTTGCCATGGCATGAGGTCCCGGCCGGTGACCAGCAGCGCGAGACCGGGCACGGCCGCAAGGAAACCCGCACCGTCAAAGCGTTGACCGTGCGCACCGATGGTGGCCTCGCGTTCCCGCACGCGCAGCAAGCGGTGCGGATCACCCGGACCCGCACCATCAAGGGCAAGACCAGCAGGGAGACCGCCTACTACACCATGAGCCTGCCCGCCATCCTGGCCCAGCCGGTCGACCTGGGCACGTTCGCCCGCAACGAGTGGCTCATCGAGAACGGCCTACACCACGTCCGCGATGTGACATTCCGCGAAGACGCCCACCAGACGAGAACCGGCAACGGACCCGCCGTGTTCGCCACCCTACGTAACACCGCAATCGGCTACCACCGCCTCCACCGCGCAACCAACATCGCCCGCGCCACCAGAACCGCCAACCGCCGATCAACCCAACTCATCGACACAGTCACGTAACGTCACCGGTTTTGCGCAACGGCCCTGACCGCCCTTCCGGCGACCGGCAGGTCACGTGGCCGGGTCGTGGTCCACTGCTTCACGCGGACCGCCTGCTGCCCACACTTGGGGCAGCATCGTGCCTGCTCACAAACGGTGGCCAGGTCCACCACCGGGACACCGACGCCATCCAGCTCGACCCGTTCGGCGACCAGGCCGTCCAGGCCCAGCAGCCGGGTCGTATCGTGGACCATGCTCGCAGCTCTTCACTTGACCATCCGACTGAGACACTCAGATGATCACCGATGGGCTGCGAGCCCCCTATATCCGGTTCGCCGCCAACCACGAACCCCGCTCAACTTCGAAGAGCCGACATGACGTGCAGCAATGCGTGACTTCCGCCCAGGCCCCAACTTCCGGCCGGTTGGGTGGCAGCGGCAATGATCGGCCTGTCGGAGCCATCCGGCGTGAACCGGAGTCTGGCAAGCTTCGCCACACGGGAGCGGGGACTGCGACATCTTCGTCGCACGTGCGTCAACCAGAGCCGCAGCTACTCCAGTGCGTCGAAGTGGACGAGGTACGCGTGCAACTGCTCCTTCTTCGCGTACCGGTGCAGCTCGTCGAGGGTGGGTGTGGTCACCTCAAGTTGTTCAGCCACGGTCCTCAGCCGGCCGGTGAGGTCGGCTCTGGTACGTACATCGCGGAGTTGCGTGATGGCCAGAGCCCGCCGGAGTGCTGCCTGCCGTCGTAGCTTTGCGTCGTCGGTCCAGATCTGCACGAAGTGCCGCTTGCGTAGCTGGTACGACCCGATCCGACTGAGTGGCATTTTTGGCGTGCCACCGAAGCTGTCCGCGACGAGGGTTGCGCGCCAGACACCGCTGGGCAGCTGCCGTAGGGTGCCTTTCCGTTTGCCGTCCGCGAGCCAATTGGTCCAAATCTCTCGCGGGTCCTGCGACGGCTCGGCTGCGATCAGCGTCCTGATGAGCGGGACCCGGTCGCACAGTGACTCCAGGAAGGTGTCTCGTTCGCCGTGCACCCCGCTGTAGGCCAGCAGCCGACCGTCGGCGTCCTCGATGAGGTAAGCCGGCAGGTAGGCGTCCTGGTGCCCGAGCACGCGCAGATTCCGCAGTTGCTTCGGCAGGTTGAAGTCGAATCGGTCCGGTCGCTCTCCGAGCTGCGTGACGATCTCAGGCCGGAAGGTCGAGGGCGAGAAGAGCGGAGCGAAACGTGATCCGTCGCTGACCCGTTCGGCGGGCACGTGGGGTGTGGGCAACAGGCTCAGCGAACCTTGGTAGTGGCTGCGGGGGAGCGGGCGGGCGGTGAAGCGTTCGACGAGAAGCTGCTGGCGGCTTTCCTTCGGAACGTAGCGGACGTCGGCACGGGCGGAGCTTTCCCCGAGCGGGGTAAGCGTGACCAGCCCCTCGGTGTTGCGGACGTGGCCGATGAGAGTGAGGAACGCTAGGCAGCGTTCCACGAGTGAGGTGGGTAGACCGTAGAAGGCTGCCAGGTCCGCCGATCGGTGCAGCCCGGCTTCCAGGATGCCCCGCACCAGGAAGCGATCGATCACCTCGTACGCCTGCTCGTCGTATACCTGTGCCGCTGTCTCGACCTGCCAGAGCGGCCAGAGCACGGGGAAGAGCCGCGCCGGGCGCACCCCTGGCACGGTGACTGCGTGCTCGATGGCTCGTTGGGCGGGGTAAATGACCCGGGTCACGAGAACGTCCCGCTTACCGTGCTGATCGTCAGCGTGGATGCTGCTCCGTCAGTCATTGAGCACCCCCTCGATCTCCCGGGAGGGTCGGCGGTCACCCACCGCGTCGAGGTGGGCGATCAACGATTGGATCAACGCGGCGAATCCTGGGTCCCGTGCGGCACGCAAGGTAGTCGTGTCGCCCACCAGGACGAGTTGACGCCGGGGTCGGGTTATTGCCACGTTGAGGCGTCGGAGTTCGGTGAGAAAGCCGATCTGGCCTCCATGGTTGCTGCGGGTGAACCCGTAGACGATCAGATCCCGTTCACCGCCCTGGAACGAGTCGACGGTGCCCACGTTGTCGGCCACCCCGGCGTCACCGAGCTCCTTTCTGAGTAGCTGCGTGATCAGCTCCGCCTGTGCCCGATACGGGACGATGATCGCCCAGTCGGCGTACCGTGTGGCGTTCCGGCCCAACAGCTGGACGATCAGCCGGGCCTCCAGCTCGTTGACGTAGCCGGGTCGCCCCAGCCCATCCACCGAGCGGTCGGGCTGCTCCCTCCGCCGTGTCGCTGGCTGGTCCGACGTGTCGATCATCGCCAGTGGCGCGCTGAACACAGGGTCGGGCGGACCGCCGGGGTGATCAGTCTCCAGTAGCCCCCGGTAGAAGGCGTTCGACACGAACTGGGCCAGTTCCGCCGGCATGCGTCGCTGCACCCGCAACATGACCCGGTTGGTGTCTGCCAACCGGGGATAGAGCCGTTCGAAGGCGCTGCGCCGCAGCACGTCACCGACCAGTGTCGCGACCTCAGGGGGCCTATCGGAGGCGATGCTGTCGGCCCAGCTGCGTACCTCGTCGTCGAGGAAGGGTGGCAGTTGATTGTGGTCGCCGACCAGCACCGCCCGGCGGGCCCTTACCAGCGGCACCAACAGGTTCGGCGTCGAGATCTGCCCGGCCTCGTCGACGATCGCCACATCGAATTCCAACTCGGCCAGCAGGGTGGTGGTGGCGGTGCCAATGCAGGTGGCCGCCACCACATCCGCGTACCGGACCAGCTCTCGATGCAGGTCCTGCTCGGCGACGGCCACCTGCTCACGCCACTGCGCGAGTAGCCCGGCCCGATTGCGGGCCAGGGCCGCCGCCGACATCAGCTCCTCGTATAACCGCGTCCAGCCGGCCAGATCGTCAGGCACCCCACCGGGCACTGCGACCGCTGGGCGCAGCACCTCGCGCGCTGCTTCCACTGCCCGAGTGGCCTCGCCGAGCGCCTTCTCATAAATCTTGGAGGCACCGTCGCGGGCACTGGTGATTGCCCGAACTCCCGGGTCGGCGGCGACCAGCGCGTCGGCTCGGGCACGAACCGCAGCATACGACTCCTCGGCCAGTCGCATTGCCGTCCGCGCGGTGTTGAGCTGCTCGGAGATCGCGGCGAGATGCCGTTCTCGGCGGTCGGCGAGCCAGCGGAAGAAGAAAGCCGGCACTCCTGAGGCGGCTCGCCGCCGTGCCGTCTCGGCCTGCCGTTCATGGTGGCGGTGCCTTTCGGCGAGCGGTACCACACTCTCACGTGACTCCCGTGCTCGCTGGTCGGTGGCAGCGAGCTGTGCGGCGACGGGTGCGATCGCACGCTTGACCGCGGCTGCCAGCTCGGCGGTGCGGAACTGGACGTCCCGGTTCGCGCCCTGGGCCTCCGCTAGCCGCGCGGCCAGGTACCCGAGCCACCGCCCAGCCTGGTCATCGGTGCCGGTGAAGGTAGCCAGGCGGGAGGCCGTACCTGCGGTTGCCGCGAGAATCTCCTGCCGTAATGCTTCGACCTGCGTCTCCACCATGAACCCGCGTGCTTGCGCGGTCATTGTGTCCTCGTTACCGACCCGGACCGCCCGGACATCCGGCGGTAGTCGTTCGAGCACGTTGTCGACGGCGCGGTTGGTGTGGGAGGTGACCAGTACCCGCTGCCCACGTTCGGCGCACCCGGCGGCGATTTCGGTGATGGTGCGGGTCTTCCCGGTGCCGGGCGGCCCGAGCACCAACAGCAGATCGGGCACGGTCAGGGCAGCGCGGAAGGCATGCAGCTGCGCCGGGTCGAGCGTCTCGCGTGGCTGCGCGTCGGAGTCCGGCCGGTACGGCGCGAGACGCTGGTCGACCAGCTGGGTGAGCAGGTGGGGCTGGGTGCCACGTTGTTCCCGGAGAGTCTCCACCGCGTCGAGCTGCGCGCGGTAGACCCGGTCGCTGGGCAGCACCTGCAACGCACCTTGCTGGGGGATGCGGGCGTAGTCGACGGTGTCGTCGAATCTTACGGTGATCTCCCGGTCCTTGATCCGCAGCACCCGGCCGCGTAGGTCGGGATGATCGGTGACGAAGACCAGTGCACCTCGGCCCACGGTGGCGTCACGGAGCAGGTGGAAGGCGTAGACGCCGCGGGCAGAGTACCGCTCCTCACGGGTGCTGGCCAGCGTCCGGTACGGCAGGGCCGGCTCCCGACTTTGCCGCGCGATCTCGATATCCCGGGTTGCCTCAATGACCTCGGTGAGCAGGTCGAGGTAATCGACATGATGTGCTGGCATCGGTGGTGTCGCCACCGGACGGGGGACGGCGAGATCGGCCCAGGCCCGGCAGAGCAGCGGCCAGTGTGACGACGACCGCTGCGGCACGTCCCGGACGTGGTGGTAGGCCCACCAGCCCCTCGTACCGCTGAGGACCAGCGCCGCCTTGAGAAGGCGTTCCTGGTCCTTGAAGGAGAGCGGTGATACGTGTCCGAGCTGGTACGCGTCGCCGTGGTTGGTGGGGTAGAGCCAGGCTGCCCAGCGCTCGCCGTAGATGACCAGGCGGGAGCGGTCCGGCTCGACTCGGGCCGGCAGCGCGTTCGACGACGCCAACCTGCCGAACTCGTTGATCAACACCGAGGGATCCCGCAAGCCGCCCTGGGTGAGTTGATCGATGGCCTTGCCGGATGGTACGACCGCGACCGGGCCGGGCAGAATCAGGGACGCAACGGTCAGGGTGTGCCTCCCTGGGAGAGCAACCGTCGTCCCTCGCGAAAGGCACCCGCGAGGGCACGCGTCTCGGTGGAACGGCGGGACGGGTCCGGATCGAGGCAGCGCAATAGCAGATTGTCGACGTGGTCGGGCAGCTCGGGCAGTGTGGTCCGGATTGGCGGCGTTGCGTGCGGCGAGGGCGGATGGCCGGTCATCGTGTGATAGACCAGCGCTGCCAGCTGGTAGACGTCGACTGGAGCGGCGGAACCGTTGCCCCGGTGCTGCTCCGGTGCGCGGTAGCCGGGAACGCCCTCGCCTGGCTGGGGCGTGAGAGCGGCCAGACCGCCATCAACCAGCGTCGCGCGCCTGGTACGCCCGCAGAGCGCGATGCTGTCGGGACCGAGCGCCCGGTGACTTGCCCCTTCCCCGTGCAGCACCGTCACGGCGGCGCAGACATCGGCGGCGGCACCGAGCACGCCGGCAGCGGCGAACCGGGCCAGCGGCGTACCTGTGGGGCCGAATGCCTGCCGCCAGGTGGGCCCGGACGGCAGGACCGTGACCAGCGTGGTGGAGGCAGCATCCTCGGCCAGGTCGTCGAACGACGGTAACCCTGCTCCACCGTTCAGCTTGCGTAGGAGGCGGCCCTGCGCGCGCATCTCCTCACGGCGCCGCTGGGCCGCCGGCGTGTCCCGGATGAGGCGGAGTTGGCGGATCCGGACTCGGAGCGGGTCGTGCTGGACCCGGTCGGCGGTCGCCTCCCGCCAACTCCACGAATGGTCGTTGCTGACCTGTTCGGCGGCGTCGTCGTGTAGTAGATAACTGCGCGCGCCGATCCTGTGCTCGTCACCACCACACCAGGACCTCGGAGCGTGGGCCGGGGACTGCCGAGGCCTCTCGGTCCTGATCGTGACAGGCTCCAAGCGCTCCGGTCCGCCCGAATCACCGCTCTCCCGGTAGGGGTGGTAATAGGCGCGCCGAACATATCGTGCGGCGGGCTGCATGAGCTGACTCCGCAAGGCCGTCTCGTCCCACAGGACCAGCCGCACTCCGGTGAGCCGCGTCCGTGTCGGGCCCCAGCTGTCCCACCACTGGGCCATCTGCGGATCGAAGCTCGACGGTACGCAGAGCACCCACTCCTGAATCTGATAACCGTGCTGACGCGCGTTGCGTACGGCCGAAGCGAACGAATCCTCGATCTGCCGGCGATGGTTCCGCGTGACCCCGTGCGGGAAGTACTTCGCCTGCCAGATCGTGATCTGACCGTTGAGGTCGCCGACCAACGCGTCGATGCCCCAGTCGCCACCGTTGGCGAACACGAGCCGGGCGTCACCGCGTACCGCCTCGACCAGGAGCGCGATCATCTGTTCGAAGTCCTCGCGGGCACCGGTCGCCCCTGCCCGTGCCTGATGCGCGAAGAAGTGGATCGGCGGTTCCCCCGATGCCGCCCGTGTCACCGCGCCATCACGTCCCTGTCGTAGCCAGGCGTCGATTCGTACGACAGGGAGCATCCCAAATGACCGGCGACGAGGGCAAGAATGATGCCCCCGCCCAGGACATGAACCAGGACACTGTGTCCGCTGCATGCCGCTCGCACGATCCGACGCGATGTCGGATCGTAGTCGTGCAGCCTGGCACCCGCGGTTACCCGCGACGCACGCCAGGGAGGAGACCGGCCACCGAGCACGGACCGAGGATCACGTCACCACACCGGCACCTCCTCCACCGTGATCCACTCAACACATGCGACCCCGTGTCGCACGCGTAGTGACTTGCCGTCGATGGCGATCACCGTGCGGTACCGCCTCGGCCTGGTAACCTCGGCGGGAGTACGGGTGCGCAGCCAGCCCGCCAGGACGTTGCCGAGCAGCGTGTCGTCCAAGCGCGTCAGCAGCCGCCAGATCGTGCTGCCGACCGGCACTCCCGCGGTGAACCCGAGCTGTTCCTGAGCTCGTTCGTCCAGGTCGTGCAGCCAATCCGTGATCGCTGCGAACGACGACGCCCCGGCCATGACGGCACAGACCGCCACCGCCAGTAGCGGGGTCAGCGGGTAACGCACGCCTCGTGGGTCGCGTGGATCAGGAACAGCGGCGAGCGCGTGCAGCAGCCCGCCGTGTTCACCGTCGGTGACTGGCACCGCCTCGGCGATGGAGGCGGGTGCTCCTACGGCCAGTGCAGGGATGAGAGAGGATGCCATCGGCGGGTGAGGTCTTCCTCGGAGTCGTGAAGGGTCGCAACTTCATGATCACCGATGCGGCCTCACCCGCTTCATGCGCCTCCATAGAGGCCGAACGCGTCTCGAAACTCCTGGTCAACGGCCCGCTGGGCGACTATGCAATCGCCCTGCCCCGGCCCCGATGGCGTACCGGTCGTCCTGTGTCCGTGTGCCGGCTCCGAGGACGCCGGCGGCAAGCGCGACCAGGGCCGCCAGAGCCGCGACGAACGGGCCGCTGCCAAGCCGGGGATCCACCATCGGAATCCACTCGTCGAACAGTGCTGACGCGTTGTTGTAGCCGAGCGCAACGAACACCGTGGCTCCCACGACGAGGACACCCGCGCCTGCCGCCAACACGAGCGCCGATACCCGCTTGGGTGAGGTGAGCAACGTCCACAGGGCACACGCATGCGCCACGGCGACGGCCACCAAGTGTATGCCCCAATAGGGCAGTCGCCACGCGCTGATGCTGATCGTTCCGTACCAGGCCCAAGGGATGACGAGCACCGAAAGCACGCTCACGCAGGCCGCCACGCCTACAACTCCGAACGCGATCGCTCTGACCTTCATGTTATCCGCTCCGTGAAACGATGCCCTAGGTGAATGTGACGGCTCACCAGCCGCCACATTCACCTCGTCAACGATGTCGCTACGACGTCTGTAGCGTCAGACCCATTATTGCGGTGATGAACTGTATCTCGGTGAAGATGATGTTCTCGTATGAGAGGCCGGGCGTCACCGGGGTGTTTCCCGCACTGACGACACCCCGCGCGGCGACATACCCGTCCGAGGACCGGATCGACCAGACAGGTCCGCCACTGTCGCCATGGGCCACGGAGGGACACCCACTGCACTGCCGCCCCTCGACGCCGGTTCGCCAGCCCTTTCCGTCGCCGAGATGATACTGGAGGTAGTCGTTGATGATTTGAATCTGGCACCGATTCGGATAACTGGTGTACCCGCTCTGGCAGACGTACTCGCCCTCGAACGACCACTGTTGTGAGCGGACGTGGAACATGTAGTCGTCATTGACCCACACTCCGGACTGGGCGTTGCCTCGGATTAGTGCGGCATCAAATTCCACGTCCACTGCCTGCACGTTGCCGATGTTGTTTTCGTTCATGGCCCGTACGTTGTTCCCAGTGTTGTAGCAGTGCTCGGCCGTCAGGAGAAACTGTGTTCCCGAGGCGTCGCGCACGCCAAACGCGGAGGTGCAGTCCCAGCCGGAGGACCGGGTACTCACACGAGTCGGAATGCCCCCGGGGTAGGGGGACTGTGGGCTCTCCCGACTGACCGGGCGGACCGGCGAGCCGGCCACCATGACGATATCGGCCGCCGCGACCGGTCCGGCGCCGGCCGCCATCGCCGACAGGGCGTCGGCCCGCTGCGGCGCATCCGTTCTCACCTCTAACCCGCGGCCGTCGCTGGGGATGACGATCGAGTGCACGTCGATCGCGGCGCGCTTGGTGTCCGCGGCCGCCCGGACCTGAGCGGCGGCCTGCTCAAGCTCGATGCGTGCGTAACGGCTCTGCGTGATTTCGACGGAGGTCGTGTCCCGCTCGCCTTTCGAGAGCGCGGCGAGCCCAGTCGCGACCATGCCCTCGGCTCGCTCAGGATCGGTGGCGTAGACGGTTACCCTGCCAGTTGCCTGATCGATCTTGACGCCGCTGAAAATGTCGCGGTAGTCGGTGCGCCCGAGACCAGCGATCGCGCTCGCCAGGGAATTCGTCACGTCCGCATAGGCGAACTCCGTAGCATGCTCGCGGTCTCGCTCGTCAGAAGAAGCCGCAGCCGTCGACTGCGGTGCCACAATCGCGGTGCCTACGATGATGGACACGCCGATCGCGGCCAGTGTGTTCCTCGGTCCAGACCTGATCATCTAGTTCGCTCCCTACTTCAATTGTCGAACAGGATCGAGTCGTGAATGCGGTCCGCTCCGTCGTCACGATCCGTGACGTGATCATGGATGAGGCAAACGCACTCCCTTCCGCCGCAGGACGGACAGTGGGTTGCGTAGTCTAAACAGCCAAAGCGCACCAGAAAGTGACGGAAATCACCGTCCAGTGTGGCTGGTGAAGCGGCTCGGCCAGCCCAAGGGTCTGTCAAACGAACGGCTCTGTCTCACATTCGGTGGTGACCGAGGGCGGTCGATGTCGTTGAGGTCATGTGTGCAAGATCGATAATCTTACGAAGATGGTGTTCTCAGGGCTGTCCCCCGCTGGTGATCGATGAGGTCACGGACGAGGGCGAGCGGATCCTGGTGCGGGCTCGGACTCCTGGAGGGACGGCGGCCTGTCCGGGCTGTGAGGCGGTGACGGGCCGGGTGCACGGGTATCACCAGCGGACTCTGGCGGATGTGCCGGTCGATGCCCGGCCGGTAGTGGTGCGGGTGCGCGTGCGGCGTCTGCTGTGCCCGACGCAAGGCTGTCGTCGCACCTTCCGCGAACAGCTTCCTGGGGTTCTAGTACGGCAGCCGCCATTGGTCGTCTGACCAGGGTGGACGGTGTGGGTGGGGTGGGTGAGATGGGTGCAGCCGCCCTGATGATCATGTGTGTGTGAAGACAACAAAATC
>NZ_JBXUOW010000080.1:0-20429 GCF_057196645.1 Micromonospora sp. ATLC16 | reverse complement strand
GCACGCCGCCGCGCCGGCCGGCACGCAAGCGGCCGCGACCGCCCCGGCTGGCCGACCCGGGGCGCCGGCTGCGACTGGGTACCGCGTTGATCCTGGCCCTCTTCGTCGCCGTCGGGGTGCGGCTGGTCGTGCTCCAGGCGGTCGACACCCCGGCGTACGCCGACGGCGGGCTCGCCGACCGCATCACCACCGTGCCGCTGCCCGCGCCGCGGGGTGCCATCTACGACCGCTCCGGCGAGGCCGCCCTGGCGCACAGCGTCGAGGCCCGGTACGTCTACGCCGACCCGACCCGGGTGGAGGACATCGCGGCGACCGCGGCGGCGCTCTCCCCGCTGCTGGGCATCCCGGCCTCCGAACTGGCCGAGAAGATGAAGCCCCGCAAGCGGAAGGACGGCGTCGACTCGCAGTTCGAGTACCTGGCCCGGGGCGTGGACATCGACCGCGCCAAGGAAATCATGGCGCTCAAGCTGCCCGGCATCGGCACGCACCGCGACGAGCGGCGCGAGGTGCCCGGCGGGGATCTCGCCGCCAACCTGATCGGTTTCACCAGCCCGGACATGGTCGGGCTGGAGGGCCTGGAGGCGCGCTTCGACGACCTGCTGCACGGCGAGGACGGCCACCGGGTCGTCGAGGTCGGCCTCGGCGACCTGGCCGCCCCCATCCCCGGGGGCTACAGCATCACCACGAAGGCCAAGCCGGGCAGTTCGGTGGTGCTCACCATCGACCGCGACCTGCAGTACATGGTGCAGCGCATCCTCAGCGACCGGATGCAGCAGGTGCAGGGCAGCACCGGCGCCGTCGTGGTGCTGGACGCGCGCACCGGCGAGGTGTTGGCGCAGGCCAGCCACCCCACCTACAACGCGGCGCAGCCCTTCCCGAGCGAGCCGACCGACCGGGAGGACGCGGCCACCAGCTTCATCGTCGACCCGGGCTCGGTGCACAAGCCGATCACGTTCGGGGCCGCCCTACAGGAAGGTGTCATCACCCGGGACACCTCGTTCCCGGTGGCCAACGCCATCCGCAAGGGCGACACCTGGTTCCGCGACACCCACCAGGCGAACGGGCGGCGGATGAGCGTGGCCGGCATGATGGCGTACTCCTCGAACGTCGGCACCATTCAGATCGCCGACAAGCTCGGCCCGGAGCGGCTGATCGACTATCAGCGGCGCTTCGGCCTGGGCAAGCCGACCGAGGTCGGGATGCCCGGTGAGGCGAGCGGGCGGTTGCTGCCGGTACAGGAGTGGAGCGGGTCGTCGCACGGGTCGGTGCCGATCGGGCACAGCGTGGACGCCACCCCGTTGCAGATGGCCGCCGCCTACGCCGCGATCGCCAACGACGGCACCTACATCCAGCCGCACCTGCTGAAGGAGACGATCGCGCCGAACGGGAAACGGACCCCCGCGCCGGCGCCGGCGACCCGACAGGTGCTCAGTCCGGACAATGCCGCCGCCCTGCGTACGATCATGGAAGCGGTCACCACTGTCGACGACGCCACCGGCCTGGCCGCCGCGGTCCCGGGCTACCGGGTCGCCGGCAAGACCGGCACCGGCTGGCGGCTGGTCGGCGGCAAGAAGCAGCCCGGCGAGGTCGCCTCGTTCATCGGGATGGCACCGGCGGAGAATCCGCGCTATGTGATCGCGGTTTTCGTGCACAGCCCGAGCGGCGGTGGCGGACAGATCTCGGCACCGGCCTTCCGGGACATGATGACCTTCACCCTGCGTCACTTCCGGGTACCGCCGTCGACCGAACCGGCGCCGACGTTCAGCGTCTTCCCGTAGCCGCTACCTGCGGTTTCGACTCCATGAGACGGAGATTCAGGCGCGCCGTGCAGCCCGGACCGAGCGACCGGGTAGGGTCTGACGCCGTGCGCGGCAATCCTCGTCCCCGTTCCGTGACCGGGATCCGGCTCGGTGACCTGGCCGCCCGGCTCGCCGTGGCGTCCCCGACCAGTGCCGACCCGATGGTGACCGGGGTGACCCACGCCAGCGGCGAGGTCCGTCCCGGCGATCTGTACGCGGCCCTGCCCGGAGCCCGACGGCACGGCGCGGAGTTCGCCGCCGAGGCGGCGAGCGGCGGCGCGGTCGCGATGCTCACCGATCCGGCCGGTGTCGAGCGGGCCGCCGACAGCGGGTTGCCGACCCTGGTGGTGGCCGATCCCCGCGCGGTGCTCGGCACGCTCGCCTCGGCCGTCTACGGCGATCCCACGGCGGGGTTGACCGTGATCGGCGTGACCGGCACCGCCGGCAAGACGTCCACCGCCTACCTGGTCGAGTCAGGACTGCGCGCCGCCGGCCACACCACCGGCCTGATCGGCACCGTGGAGACCCGTCTCGGAGACCTGGTGATCGACAGCGTGCGGACCACGCCCGAGGCCACCGACCTGCACGCCATGCTGGCCGCCGCCGCCGAGCGTGGCGTCACCGCCGTGGTCATGGAGGTCTCCAGCCACGCCCTGGCGATGGGCCGGGTCGGTGGGGTGCGGTTCACCGTCGGGGGCTGGACCAACTTCGGCTCCGACCACCTGGACTTCCACGCCGACGCCGAGGACTACTTCGCCGCCAAGGCCCGGCTGTTCGACGGCCGGTGCGCGGTCGAGGTGCTCAACCACGACGACCCGGCGTTGAAGGCGCTGTTCAAGCCGGGCACGGTCAGCTTCTCCGCGCTCGGGGACCGGGCCGCCACCTGGTGGGCCGACGAGCAGACCGGCGAGGGGTATGCGCAGCGGTTCACCGCGCACGGCCCGGACGGGCTGACCCTGCCCGCCCGGGTGGCGCTGCCTGGCCGGCACAACGTGTCCAACGCCCTGCTGGCCATCGCCAGCCTGGTGGCTGCCGGGGTCGACCCGGTCACCGCCGCCGAGGGAGTCGCCGCCTGTGGCGGCGTGCCCGGGCGGCTGGAGTCGGTGGGCGTGACCGGCGGAGTCCGCGGAGTGGTCGACTACGCGCACAAGACCGACGCCGTGGTGGCCGCGCTGGCCGCGCTGCGGGAACTCAGCACCGGCCGGCTGATCTGCGTCATCGGCGCCGGTGGTGACCGGGACCGGGCCAAGCGGCCGGCGATGGGCGCCGCCGCCGCGGCCGGTGCCGACGTGGTGGTGGTGACCGACGACAACCCCCGCACCGAGGATCCGGCGGCGATCCGCGCCGAGGTGCTCGCCGGTGCGCGCCGGGCCGACGCGCCGGCCCAGGTGATCGAGGTCGGTGGCCGCCGGGCGGCGATCGACGAGGCGGTGCGGCTGGCGACGCCGGGTGACGTGGTGGCCCTGCTCGGCAAGGGGCACGAGCGGGGCCAGGAGATCGCCGGCGAGGTGTATCCGTTCGACGACCGGACCGAACTTGCCGACGCGCTGCGGGGCCGCTTCGGGGATCTGGAGAGCCAGTGATCACGCTCAGCCTGGCCGAGGTGGCCTCGGCGGTCGACGGTCGGCTGGTCGCCGCCGATCCCACCGCGCAGGTCACCGGCAGCGTGGAGTTCGACTCCCGCAAGGTCACCCCCGGTGGGCTCTTCGTCGCCTTCGACGGGGAGAAGGTGGACGGCCACGACTTCGCCGCCGCGGCGGTGGCGTCCGGCGCGGTGGTGGTCATGGGTACCCGCGAGGTCCCCGGGGTGCCGATGATCGTCGTGGCCGACCCGTTGGCCGCGATGGGCCGGCTGGCCCGTGCGGTGGTGGAACGGCTGCCCGGGCTCACCGTGATCGGCCTGACCGGCTCCTCCGGCAAGACCACCACCAAGGACCTGATCGCCCAGCTGACCGCGCGGCTCGGGGAGACGGTGGCACCGCCCGGGTCGTTCAACAACGAGCTCGGGCACCCGTACACGGCATTGCAGGCCGGACCGACCACCCGGTATCTGGTGATGGAGAAGGGCGCCCGGGGCATCGGCCACGTGCGGTATCTCTGCGAGGTCGCGCCGCCGCGCATCTCCGTGGTGCTCAACGTCGGGGTGTCGCACATCGGCGAGTTCGGTTCGCAGGAGAACATCGCCCTGGCCAAGGGTGAGCTGGTCGAGGCGCTGCCGGCCGACGGTCTGGCGGTGTTGAACGCCGACGATCCGCTGGTCGACGCGATGGCCCCCCGGACGGTGGCCCGGGTGATCCGCTACGGCGAGTCGGCGCATGCCGACGTGCGGGCCGTGGACGTGACGCTGGACGAGCGGGGACGGGCCGCGTACACCCTGGTCACGCCGGAGGGCAGTGCGCCGGTACGACTCGGGCTCACCGGTCGGCACCAGGTCTGGAACAGCCTGGCCGCGGCGGCCGTGGCGCGGGAACTGGGGATGCCGCTGGCCGAGCTGGCCACCGCGCTGGGTGCGCTCGGGCTGGTTTCCACCCGTCGGATGGACGTCTTCGAGCGTACCGACGGGATCACCGTGATCGACGACTCGTACAACGCCAACCCGGCGTCGATGGCGGTGGCGCTGCGGGCGCTGGCCGGCATCGGCGCGGGACGGCGTACCGTCGCGGTGCTCGGCTACATGGCCGAGCTGGGCGAATTCGAGGCGCAGGGACATGCCGAGGTGGGTCGGCTCGCGGCCGAGCTGGGTGTGGACCGGTTGCTCGTGGTCGGCGAGGCGGCGGCGTCGATCCATCACGGGGCGACATCGGTAGGTGACTGGGGAGGAGAGTCGGTGCTGCTCACCGATCAGGCGGCGGCCGTCGAGGTGCTGCGCAGCGAGCTACGGCCGGGCGACGTCGTCCTGGTGAAGGGCTCCCGGTACCGGACGTGGGAGGTGGTCGACGCGCTGCGCGTCGAGGCCGCCGGAGACGGTACGGGTACGGCGGCGTCGGCCGGGGGTGGCGCCGCGTGAGGGCGGTCATCGTAGCGATCGGGGTGGCCTTCCTCGTCTCGCTGTTCTGCACCCCGATCGCGATCCGGGTCTTCACCCGGCTCAAGGCCGGCCAGCCCATCCGGGCCGAGGGCCCGCAGATGCACCAGGGCAAGAAGGGCACGCCGACGATGGGCGGCGTGGTGTTCATCCTGGCCACGGTCATCGCGTACGTGGCCGGCCACCTCGCCCTGACCACGCTGCCCGATGCGCAGATCGCCCAGGTCGAGCCGACCATCACGGCGCTGGTGCTGCTGGGGCTGATGGTCTTCTGCGGTGCGGTCGGCTTCATCGACGATTTCCTGAAGGTGCGTAAGCGGCACAGCGGTGGCCTGAGCGCCCGGGGCAAGCTGCTCGGGCAGATCCTGGTCGGTGCGGCGTTCGGGGTGATCGCGCTCTGGTTCCCCTCCACCATGACCGACGCCTCGGGCGCGGTGACCAACACCGAGACGGTCGGCAGCACCACCCTCAGCTTCATCCGGGACATCCCGGCGCTGGATGTCACCAAGATCGGCGCGGTGATCATCTTCATCTTCGTGGTGATGGCGGCGACCAACGGCGTCAACCTCACCGACGGTCTCGACGGGCTGGCCACCGGCGCCTCGGTGATGGTGCTCGGCACGTACGCGGTGATCGCGTTCTGGCAGTACCGCCACTGGTGCGCCGACCCGGCGTACACCGCGAACCCGGACAACTACTGCTACACCGTCCGAGACCCGCTGGAGATCGCGCTGATCGCGGGGGCGGCTGCCGGGGCCTGCGTCGGCTTCCTGTGGTGGAACACCTCGCCGGCCCGGATCTTCATGGGCGACACCGGAGCGCTCGGCCTCGGTGGTCTGATCGCCGGGATGGCGATGTCGACCCGGACCATCCTGCTCCTGCTGATCATCGGTGGCCTGTTCGTGATCATCACGATGTCGGTGGTGATCCAGATCATCTCCTTCAAGACCACCGGCAAGCGGGTGTTCCGGATGTCGCCGTTGCAGCACCACTTCGAGTTGGCCGGCTGGAGCGAGGTCAACATCGTGGTCCGCTTCTGGATCATCGCCGGCATCGGCGTGGCCATCGCCCTCGGCCTCTTCTACAGCGACTTCCTGGCCAACATGGGCTGACCACCCCACCCGAGAGGGGCCGATCAAGAATTTGGTCGGATCCAGCAGATTTCCGACTTCTGATCAACGCATCGGGTTGAGGGTTGGCGGGACGGTGGAGGGTGGTCGGCGCAAGTGCGACACGCCGACCGGGGCGTACCGCCCCGGTCGGGTGCCGGTAGCGGCGATGATGACGCTGTGGGGGAGGCGCTAGGAGACGACGTGGCAGTGGGGCGGAGCCCGGCCAGCAGCCCGGGGCGTCCGGAGGTGTCGGTGTCCGCGGTGACCGGACGGGCCGGAGGCCCCGGTGGGACCGGTGCGGTAGGCGCCGGTGGCACGGTGACGGGCGGCGGCGCCGAGGGGCCGTGGCGGGGGCTGGACGCGGTGGGATGGTTGGCCGCGTTGCGGGGCCTGCTGTCCAGGCCGCTGGCCTCCTACCACCTGCTGCTGGCCAGCGCCGGCCTGCTGCTGCTGATCGGGCTGACCATGGTCTTCTCGGCCACCAGCGTGCGGGACTACGCCGAGGGCGGCAACGCCTCGGCGTCGCTGACCAAGCAGGCGATCTTCGCGGTGGTCGGCATCGTCGCGTTCTGGGCCTGCCAACGCCTGCCGGCGCGCACCTACCGCGCCCTGGGCCGGCCGACCCTGGCGGTCGCGGTGGTGCTGCTGATCGTGCTCAACCTGCTGGTGGCGTACGGGCGGCTGACCTACGGCGACGCGAAGATCGGCCCGCTGGAGGCGAAGCTGCTGTGGCTGTACATCGGCGGGGTCAGCCTGCAACCTTCCGAGCTGGCGAAGTTCGGGCTGGTGCTGTGGGGCGCGCACGTGCTCGCCCGCAAGGGCGCGGCGTTGGGCTGGTGGCGGGAGTTGGCCACGCCGCTGTTCCCGGTGGTGGGGCTGCTCTTCGTCCTGGTCGGCTACAACGACCTGGGCAGCATGCTCTGCCTGCTCGCCCTGGTGGTGGGGCTGCTCTGGGCCGCCGGGGTGCGGCTACGAGTCTTCGCCGCGCTCAGCGCGATCGGGCTGCTCGGCATCGGCCTGCTGATCGCGGTGGCCTCCCTCGGCGCCGGCTCCGGCGTGCGGGGCGAGGAGAACTACCGGCTGGCCCGACTCACCGTCTTCTTCAGCCCGCCGCCGCTGGAGGGCTGCAAGGAGGAACTCTGCTACCAGATGGTCCAGGCCCGTTACGCCATCGCCAACGGCGGCTGGTTCGGCACCGGGCTGGGCCAGGGGCGGACCAAGTGGGCCTGGCTGCCGGCCGCGGAGAACGACTTCATCTTCGCGGTGATCGCCGAGGAACTGGGGGTGGTCGGCTGTGCCGTGATCGTCACCCTCTTCGCCGTGCTCGGCTACACCGGCATGCGCATCGCCCGCCGGGTCGACGACCCGTTCCGCCGGCTGGCCGCCGCCGGCGCCACCGCCTGGCTCGTCGGTCAGGCGTTCATCAACATCGGTGGGGTGATCGGGCTGCTGCCGCTGACCGGCGTACCGCTGCCCTTCATCTCCGACGGTGGCAGCGCCCTGGTGGTGACCCTCGCGGCGGTCGGCATGCTGGCCTCGTTCGCCCGGGCGGAACCCGATGCGGCCCGGGCCCTGCATGCCCGTCCGCCGGCCCGGTGGGTCCGACTAGTGTGGGCACCGTTGCCGCCGCTTCCCGGCCGGCGGCGGCGCTCGGCGCCGCCGTCGACCGCTCGGGGCTCCGTGCCTCAGGCACGCAAGCGGCGTAGGGACGACCAGGCCGCGTCGCGTGGTGCCCGGGACAGCCGGGGTCGCAGCGGGTCGGCGAACGAGAGGAGACGTTGATGGGTCCGCTGCGTTCGGTGGTGCTCGCAGGAGGTGGCACCGGGGGGCACATCTACCCGTTGCTCGCCTTCGCCGACTGCCTGCGCCGGCACGATCCCGGCGTCCGGATAACCTGTCTCGGCACACCGAAGGGCCTGGAGAACGAGCTGATCCCGCCGGCCGGGTACGACCTGCGGAACATCCCGGCCTACCAGCTGCCCCGTTCGATCAACTTGAACCTGGTCCGCACCCCGGGGCGGATGTGGACCGCGGCCCGCGCGGCGGGCAAGGTCATCGACGAGGTACGCGCCGACGTGGTGGTCGGCTTCGGTGGGTACGTCTCGGTGCCGGCCTATCTGGCCGCCTGGCGGCGGGAGCTGCCCATCGTGATCCACGAGGTGAACGTGCCCCCGGGGGTGGCCAACCGGTTGGGCATGAAGTTCACCAAGCACGTCGCCGTCGGCTTCCCGCACCAGCCGGCGCAGGCGGAGTCGCTGCGCGACGCCCGGGTGGTCGGCGTGCCGTTGCGGCATAGCATCGCCGGGCTGGACCGGGCGGCGATGCGTAACGCCGCGCGGGCCCACTTCGGGCTCCGTCCCGACCTGCCGGTGCTCTTCGTCGCCGGCGGCTCGCAGGGCGCCCGGTCGATCAACCTCGCGGTCTCCGGGGCGGCGAAGGAGTTGGCCCGCAACGGCGTCCAGGTGCTGCACGTGATCGGTGCCCGCAACGAGCAGGTGTCGGTCCCGACCGACCTGCCGGTGCCGTACGTGACGCTGCCGTACCTGTCCGACATGGACGCCGGTTACGCGGCGGCGGACCTGATGCTCGGCCGGGGCGGGGCGATGACCTGCGCCGAGGTCGCCGCGATCGGGCTACCGACCATCTACGTGCCCTACCCGCACAGCAACCAGGAGCAGAAGCGCAACGCGCTGCCGGTGGTCGAGGCCGGTGGCGGTCTGCTCGTCGACGACGCCGAGGTGACGCCGGACTGGCTGGAACGCGCTGTCATCCCGCTGATCCGCGACCCGCAGCGACTGCACGCGATGGGTGCCGCCGCGGCGTCCTACGGCCGGCGCGACGGCGACGAGTCGCTGCTCAACTTCGTCTACGAGGCGGTGGCTCGGTGAGCGCGAGGAGTGAGATGACCACGTTCAGCCCGGCGGGCACGCTGACCGCCGAGGATCTCGGCCACATCCACCTGATCGGCGTGGGCGGCGTCGGCATGAGCGGGCTGGCCCGGCTCTTCCTGACCCGGGGCCTGCCGGTCTCCGGCAGCGAGCTGCGTGAGTGGCCGTCGCTGGCCGGTCTGCGGGCGCTCGGCGGGACGATCCACATGACCCACGGGACGGCCAACCTCGACGGGGTCGACACGGTCGTGTACTCCTCGGCGATTCCCGCCGACCATCTGGAGATGGTCGAGGCGCGCCGCCGCGGGCTACGGGTGCTGCACCGCTCGGAGGCCCTCGCGGCCGCGATGACCGGTCGCCGTACGGTGGCCGTCGCCGGAACCCACGGCAAGACCACCACCACCTCGATGGTCACCATGGTGCTGCAGCAGGCCGGGGCCGATCCGTCCTTCGTGATCGGTGGGGAGATCTCCGAGGTCGGCTCGGGGGCGCACCACGGCACCGGTGAGTACTTCGTGGTCGAGGCCGACGAGAGCGACCGCTCCTTCCTCATCTACCGCCCGTTCGTGTCGATCGTCACGAACGTCGAGGCCGACCACCTGAACACCTACGGCGACTTGGCCAACCTGGAGGCCGCCTTCGCCGAGTTCGCCCGACTCACCGATCCGGACGGCTTCGTCATCACCTGCGCCGACGATGCGGGTGGCCGCCGGTTGGCGGCGACGCTGCGCGCCGAGGGACGTCGGGTGTACACCTACGGGGAGGCCGAGGACGCCGACCTGCGACTGACCGACATGGCTTCCTCGGCGCGGGGAGTGCGCTACCTCGCCCACATCGACGGTCGCTCGCTGGGCGAGTTCCGGCTGCCGGTGCCGGGCCGGCACATGGGGCTCAACAGCGCCTCGGCGGTGCTGGCCGCGTACCTGCTGGAGTTGCCGCTGCCGGCGGCGGAGGCCGCGCTCGCTGCCTTTCCGGGGGTGCGCCGACGGTTCGAGCGCAAGGGCGTCGTCGACGGGATGCTTATCTACGACGAGTACGCCTACCATCCGACCTCGATGACGCTGGCGCTGCGGACGTTGCGTGAGGTGGCCGGCGACGGTCGTCTCATCGTCGTCTTCCAGCCCTACCGGCTCTACCGCACCCGCGAGTTGCAGGCGGAGATCGCCGAGGCGCTGGCGATCGCCGACGAACTTGTGCTGTTGGAGGTCTTCGGGCCGGGCGAGCAGCGTGGCCCCGGGGAGGGCTCGACGGCGCTGGTCGAGGCGGTGGCGCTGCCGGCGGAGCGGAAGATCTTCGTCGACACGTGGGAGGCGGCACCGGCCGAGGTGGCCCGCCGGGCCCGGCCGGGCGACGTGGTGGTGACGATGGGAGCGCCGCCGATCTCGCTGATGGGTGACGAGCTGCTGGCCGCCCTGGCGGCGCGTACCGCCGGTGCGTCGGCGCTGACCGGCACCGTCGCCGGTGGGGTGGCCGGGGGGTCGACGAGCATCGGGGGCAGTGTGCCCGGAGCCGTCGGCGTGGACGGCGCGGCGCCCGTCGCGGAATGAGTCCCGGTCCGGCCCGGGGGCGCGGCACCGGTGTGGACGGTGGCGCCGGGCGTCGCCCCGTGCGCCGCTGGCAGTTGGTACGCGCCGGCAGCGACGCGGTACCCGCCTCGACCCGGCGCTTCATGGCCCGGGCCCGGCGTCGCCGGTTGCGTGCGGCGTTGCCCTGGGCGGTGGCCGGCGGTGTGCTCGCGGTGGCTGGGCTGGTGGCGTGGACGCTGCTGGGCACCGGCCTGTTCGGGGTACGCGAGGTGCGGGTGGAGGGTGCCGAACTGGTGACAACGGTGCAGGTGCGGGACGCGGCGGGCGTGCCGGACGGTGCTCCGCTGGCCCGGGTGGACCTGGCCGCGTTGGCCGACCGGATCGGTGCCCTGCCGCCGGTGGAGCGGGTCACCGTCACCCGGGACTGGCCAGACGCGTTGGTGGTACGGCTGACCGAGCGCACGGGTGTGGCAGTGGTACCGCGTGGGGAGCAGTACGCGGTGGTGGACGCCGCCGGGGTGGTGTTCCGCACGGTGCCGCAGCGCCCGGACGGCCTGCCGTTGGTGCGGCTGGCCACGCCGGGCCCGGACGACCCGCACACCCGGGCCGGTCTGGAGGTGCTCGGTGTGCTCACCCCGGAGCTGCTCGACCAACTGGTGGAGATCCGCGTCGAGGGGTTGGCCCGGATCAGTCTGAGGTTGCCTGACGACCGTACGGTGTTCTGGGGCGACGCGACCCGTGGCGCGGACAAGGCGCGGGTGGCCACCGCGCTGCTCGACCAGGACGCGGCCAGGATCGACGTGAGCGCGCCGGATGTGGTCACCTTCCGGTGAGCGACCGGTCAGTGGTGAGCCGTCTCGCTACACCGACGACACGCCGGAGAGGTCCTTGGCTCATCGCTCGGCTGCGCTTACGTTGCCCCGAAGAGGATCAGTGGTTGACATAATTCTAACCCTCTAGTAGAGGGTCAGGGTTTACCTCTCGACCTCGGTGGTGGAGCTGCGTCGACCGTCGGTCCGGCCAGGCCGAAGCCCGGTCGGTGGAGTAGCCGATCTCGAAGGAAAGGACCGGAGATGACACCTCCGCACAACTACCTGGCGGTCATCAAGGTCGTCGGCATCGGGGGTGGCGGCGTCAACGCCGTCAACCGGATGATCGAGGTTGGGCTCAAGGGCGTCGAGTTCATCGCGATCAACACGGACGCGCAGGCGTTGCTGATGAGCGACGCCGACGTCAAGCTCGATGTCGGCCGCGAACTGACCCGGGGGCTGGGCGCCGGTGCCAACCCGGACGTCGGCAAGAACGCCGCCGAGGATCACCGCGACGAGATCGAGGAGGTCCTCAAGGGGGCCGACATGGTCTTCGTGACCTGCGGTGAGGGCGGTGGCACCGGGACCGGCGGCGCGCCGGTGGTGGCGAACATCGCCCGCAAGCTCGGCGCGCTGACCATCGGTGTGGTCACCCGCCCGTTCTCCTTCGAGGGCAAGCGCCGCCAGGTGCAGGCCGAGGCCGGCATCGACGAGCTGCGTAACCAGTGCGACACCCTGATCGTCATTCCCAACGACCGGTTGCTGGCGCTCGGTGACCGCAACATCAGCATGATGGACGCGTTCCGGACGGCGGACCAGGTGCTGCTCTCCGGTGTGCAGGGCATCACCGACCTGATCACCACGCCGGGTCTGATCAACCTCGACTTCGCCGATGTCAAGAGCGTGATGAGCGGTGCGGGCAGCGCGCTGATGGGCATCGGTAGTGCCCGAGGCGAGAACCGGGCGGTGGAGGCCGCCGAGGCCGCCATCTCCAGCCCGCTGCTGGAGCAGAGCATGGACGGAGCCCGTGGCGTGCTGCTCTCCATCGCCGGTGGTTCCGACCTCGGTCTGTTCGAGATCAACGACGCGGCCCAACTGGTCACCGACGCGGCACACCCGGACGCGAACATCATTTTCGGCGCGGTCATCGACGACGCGCTCGGCGACGAGGTGCGGGTCACCGTGATCGCGGCGGGCTTCGACGGTGGCACCCCGGCGTACAAGGCGGCCGAGCCGGCCCGCAAGACCAATCAGAACCAGCCGGCCCAGCCGAGCACACCGGTTCTGCCGTCGCCGGCCACGCCGACGGCACCGCAGTCGCCGCGTCGGGTGCTCTTCGACGACGTGGATGTGCCCGACTTCCTGAAGAACGGGTCCTGAGCACCGCCGATGACCGACAGTCAAGCCCCGGCGAGAGCCGACCGGCGCGCGGAGATCGCCGCCGGGCTCGCCCGCGTACGCGCCCGCATCGCCGACGCCTGCGCGGCCGCAGGCCGGGACCGGGCGGATGTGACCATGATCGCGATCACCAAGACCTACCCGGCGTCCGATGTGGCGACACTTGTCGCTCTCGGCGTGACCGACGTGGGGGAGAACCGCGACCAGGAGGCGGCGACCAAGGCGGCGGAGGTCGCCGCCGCCGGGGTCGTTCCGCGCTGGCATTTCGTCGGCCGGTTGCAGCGCAACAAGGTCAAGTCGGTGCTGCGGTACGCGGACGTGGTCCAGTCCGTCGACAGTGTCCGCCTGGCGTCCGCGTTGGACGCCGGCGTCACCACCATCGGCCGGGACCGGCCGTTGGACGTGCTGGTGCAGGTCAGCATCGACGGTGATGCGGCGCGGGGCGGTGCCGTGCCGGACTCGGCCGATCCGGACGTCGGCCTCGGTGCCGTCACCGAGGGGGTCGCCACCGCCCGTGGGCTGCGGCTGGCCGGCCTGATGGCGGTGGCACCGCTGGGCTGGGAGCCGGAGCGCGCCTTCGCCCGGCTGGCTACCGTCGCGGCGCTGGTGCGGGCGGACCATCCGCAGGCCACCGCGCTCTCCGCCGGCATGAGTGGCGACCTGGAGGTGGCGATCGGTCACGGCGCGACACATGTCCGCGTCGGCAGCGCGTTGCTCGGAATGCGTCCCACGCTGCGGTAGCCTGGCCGCGAGGGAAGCAAATTACATCAGTGTTGTTTGTGGGAACGGCCTTCCCGGCGACGGGGGGCGTGACGTGCAACGCGAATTGCGCGTCGTGGGATTGCCGTTCCAGTCCGGTGGGCAGGCGTAGTCCACTCGCGACAGGCGACACGGCGGGGGCGTGTGCCGCACGGCGGACGGGAAGGGCGCGGGGATGGGTGCACTGCGCAAGGCGGGGGTCTGGCTCGGACTGGTCGAAGAGGACGACGAGCGGGCCTACGACGACGGTGGCTACGACAAGGGTGGCTACCGGGAGTCGCGTTACCGGCAGAGCCGGTACGCCGAGGAGTTCGCCGACGACGAGGAGGAGCCGGATGAGCCGCCGGCGCCGCGTCCACGGTCGGGTGACCGTGGGCGGCTGAGCGAGCGGCACGGTCGGCTGGGCGAGGCCGAGCGGCTGGAGTCCGAGCGCCCCGAGCGGACCGAGCGGGCCGAGCGGGCCAGTGTTCGGTCGATCACCCGGTCGACCGGCGAGTCGTCCTACCACACCCGGGACAATCTCGCCCTGGCGCCACAGGTGCAGCCGCGTGAGCGCCCGCTGATGGCCGAGGAGGAGCAGCGTTACCAGATCACCACGTTGCACCCGACCACCTATCGCGAGGCGCGGACGATCGGCGAGCACTTCCGCGACGGGGTACCGGTGATCATCAACCTCACCGAAATGGACGAGGCGGATGCCCGCCGTCTGGTGGACTTCGCCGCCGGGCTGGCCTTCGGGCTGCGCGGTACGATCGAGCGCGTGACCAACCGGGTGTTCCTGCTCTCACCGGCCAATGTCCAGGTCACCGCGGAGGACAAGGCCAAGATCGCTGAGGGCGGGTTCTTCAGCCTGAGTTGACCCGCCCGACCCGAGGGACGTCGCCTACCGTGTTGTCGATCTTGTTGCAGGTGCTCTACCTGACCACGTATGTCTTTCTGATCGTTCTTTTGGCCCGTTTCGTCCTCAGCGCGGTATTGCAGTACGGCCGACGCTGGCAGCCCGGTCGGGGAGCGTCAGCCGGACTGGAATCCGTGTGGAGCGTCACTGATCCCCCGCTCCGGGCGTTGAGGCGTGTGATCCCTCCGCTGCGAATTGGTACCGTGAGCATCGACCTGGCCTCCCTTGTGCTCCTGGTTATCCTGTTCGTGCTGATGAGGTTTGTGTTAGAGCCGGCGATCACCAGGACCGCCTGATGACCGACGCGCTATCGCGGCCGCAACTGACCCGAGGAGTTTCGATGCCGCTGACCCCGGCCGACGTCCATAACGTCGCCTTCAAAAAGCCGCCGATCGGCAAGCGGGGCTACGACGAGGAGGAGGTCGACGCCTTCCTGGACGAGGTCGAGCGCGAACTCGCCCGTCTGATCGAGGAGAACAACGAGCTGCGCGCCCAGGTGGAGCGCGGTGGACGGGGCGGTGCCCCGGCCGGCCCCGGCGGCGACGCCCGCCTGGCGGCCGAGCTGAACGACGTCAAGGCCCAGCTCGACCGGATCCAGCGCGACAAGGCCGCCGCCGAGCAGGCCGCCCGCGCCATGCAGGCCGAGCTGGAGCAGGTCCGCTCCGTCGGCGTCGGCGGCGCCGTGGCCGGCCCTGACGGCGAGCAGCAGGCGCTGCGGGTGCTCATGATGGCCCAGCGCACCGCCGACGACCACGTCTCCGACGCTCGCCGCGAGGCCGACCAACTGCTCTCCGAGGCCCGTTCCAAGGCCGAGGAGGTCACCCGCGAGGCCCGTGCCAAGGCCGACGCGCTGGAGCGCGACGCCCGGCAGCGGCACCAGGAGGCCATGGGCGGCCTGGACGCCAAGCGCACCGCGTTGCAGAAGCACATCGAGGAGCTCAAGCAGTTCGAGCGGGAGTACCGCACCCGGCTCAAGGCGTACCTGGAGAGCCAGCTGCGGGACCTCGACGGCCGCGGTCAGGGCCTGGAGGCCGAGATGACCCGCGGCGAGGGTGCCCGGGCCGCCGGCAACGGGCTCGCTGCGGCGGGTCTCGCCGGTTCCTACGGCGGGGGCCGCTCCGGCGCGCTTGAGGCCGGTCGCTGAACCGGGTCGGTGACTGCCGCCAGCGCGGCGATCACCCACCCGGCCTCATCGGTACGACGCGGCGAGGGTGAGCCATGATAGTCATCAGTCTCGGGCTCATCCTCGTCGCTGTGGTGCTGCTGGTCTTCGGCCTGGCCGGTGGCTCCAGCCCACTGCTGGTCGTCTCGATCGGGGCCAGTCTGCTGGCCGCCGTGGCACTGGTCGCAGGCGCCCGCCAGGCGGCTGGCCGGGCCTCGGCTCCCAGCGGCGCTGAGACTGGTTACAGCCGTCGCGACGGCGACGGCCGCGGGTCGGGCATTCCGACGCAGCAGACCTCGGCAACCGTGGACATCGGCGATGCCGGGTGGCGGCAACCACCCGGCTCGCCGGTGACCGAGCCGCGCGAGCGGCCGGCCGTCGCCGATGGGTACGACGACGAGCCCGCCGCCGAGGAGACCACCGCGGAGCAGGCCGCCCGGGTGGTCCGCCTCGCCGACGAGGTGCGGGTCGTCGACGGCCGGCCGCGTTACCACCTCGACGAGTGCCCGCACCTGGTTGGCCGGGAGCACGAACCGCTGCCCGTCGCCGAGGCGGTCGAACTCGGCTTCACCCCCTGCGCCCACTGCACGCCGGACACCGTCTTGCTGGCGGAGACCGAGCGCCGCTGACTTGGCTTCGTTGGACGAGACGCTGGTCGTCGCCGTACGGGTGAAACCGGGCGCCTCCCGGGCCCGCGTGGGTGGCCGGTTCGACGGTCCACACGGGCCCGCTCTCGTCATCGCGGTACATTCGCCGGCGGCTGACGGCCGGGCCACCGAGGCCGCCCGTCGCGCGCTGGCCGCTGCGCTCGGCGTTCGGCCGTCCGCCGTGTCGCTGCGCACCGGCGCGGCGAGTAGGGACAAGCTCTTCCTGGTCACGCCGTCCGGGCCGGATCTGATCGGCCGGCTGAGCCGGTTGCGGGACGGCGCAGAACCGGCCGGCTGAGTGTCGGGCATCTGCTAGCGTTCACTTTGCCCCAAATCGGCAGTAACGGGGTGGAACGGGCGTCGCGGTGCGGCACGTTGTCGGACGCCTTTACGTTCCGTATCCTTGCCAACCTCCGGAGTGCGCGGCCTCGTGGCCGCGCGCCCGTTTCGTACCTGGGGCGGCCGTTGCGGTGGCCCCTGTCGAGGCGTCGCGGGCACACCCGCGGCTCCGTGGCCGAGGGAGCGACGATGGCCAAGCCAGCCGACACCAGGACCGCAGGCCGCAAGCCTGCGGCGAAGTCCACCCGCAGCGCCGCGGAGACCGAGAAGATCCGAGCCGCGTTGGCGGCCCGGCACGAGGAACTGCGAGCCGAGTACGATCAGACGCTGAGCGAGATCACCGAGCTGCAGCGCGACCGCCTCACCGACTCGGCCGGGGACGACCAGGCCGACACCGGCACCAAGACGTTCGAGCGGGAGCAGGAGATCTCCCTCGCCAACAGCATCCTGGAACGGATCACGCAGGTCGAGCGCGCCCTGGAGCGTCTCGATGAGGGTGGCTACGGCTGGTGCGAACGATGCGGCAACCCCATCCCGGTGGAGCGGCTGGCTGCGTTCCCGTCGGCCACCCTCTGCGTGACCTGCAAGCAGCTGGAGGAGCGGCGCTGACGGCACGCTCCCCGGCCTGAACGCGCAGCGGTGCGACCGTGCCGCCGCGATAGTCGATGGGGAGCAGATGAGCGCAGCACCGCCCGCTGGATCCGGCACCACCGGGTCGGGCACCGCCACGAGATCGCGGCGCCGAGCCGTCACGGTCCTCTTCTCGCTCGCGGTGTTCACGTTGGCCGTCGACCTGTTGACCAAGCACCTGTCCCTCCAGGAACTCAGCGATCGCGAGCCGGTGCGACTGCTGGGTGGGGCTCTCTACCTGTCGCTGACCCGTAACAGCGGGGCCGCGTGGAGCCTGGGCAAGGACTACACCTTCATCTTCCCGATCATCGCGATCGGGGTGCTGGGCTGGATCGCCTGGATGGCGCGGACGTTGCGCTCGGTGCCGTGGGCGGTCGCGCTGGGTTTGGTGGTCGGTGGCGTCGTCGGCAATCTGCTCGACCGGATCTTCCGGGCGCCGGGCTGGTTCGTCGGGCACGTGGTCGACATGTTCAGCGTCTTCGACCCGTACGGGCAGGTCTTCCCGATCTTCAATGTCGCCGACAGCGCTCTGGTCTGCGGTGTGCTGCTCGCCGTCGGGCTGGAGTTCACCGGACGCCAGCGCGACGTTACCCGGACGCTGTCCGACGAGCGGCGCAGTGACACCGACGGGGAGGACCCACCGGCCGGGGACGGCACCGCCGACCGGCAGCCCGCCGGGGCCGGCGACCAGGGCGACACCGACGGCGGACGGCGGGAGCGGGCGTGACGGCCACCTTCGCCGCCGGCGGCGACCAGCGGAGCCTGCCGGTGCCCGACGGACTCGACGGGATGCGACTGGACCAGGCCGTCGCCCGGCTGTTCGGCCTGTCCCGTACCGCCGCCGCCGCGCTCGTCGACGCCGGGGAAGCGCTGGTGGATGGTGCGGTACGACCCAACTCGCACAAGGTGCGGGCGGGGTCCTGGCTGGAGGTGACGCTGCCCGCGCCCGCCACGGCGCCGGTGGTGGTTCCCCAGGCGGTGCCCGGCCTGCGAGTGGTGTACGCCGACGACGACATCGTCGTGGTGGACAAGCCGGTCGGCGTGGCCGCGCATCCCAGTCCGGGGTGGACCGGCCCGACCGTGATCGGCGGGCTCGCCGCGATCGGGCACACGATCGCCACCAGCGGTGCCGCCGAGCGTCAGGGCGTCGTGCACCGCCTCGACGTCGGCACCACCGGCGTCATGGTGGTGGCCAAGAGCGAGCAGGCGTACAGCGTGCTGAAGCGGGCCTTCAAGTATCGGGAGGTGGAGAAGCGCTACCACGCGGTGGTGCAGGGACACCTGGACCCGTTGCGCGGCACCATCGACGCCCCGATCGACCGGCATCCCCACCACGACTACCGCTGGGCGGTGGTCTCCGGCGGTAAACCGAGCATCACCCACTACGACACCATCGAGGCCTTTCCATCCGCGAGCCTGGTCGACGTGCGGCTGGAAACCGGCCGCACGCACCAGATCCGGGTGCACTGCTCGACGCTGCGGCATCCGTGCGTGGGTGACCTCACGTACGGAGCCGATCCGACACTCGCCGCCCGGCTCGGACTGGACCGGCAGTGGTTGCACGCCAGAGAGTTGAGCTTCGAGCACCCCCGTACGGGGGACGAGGTTCGCTTCGTCAGCGACTACCCTGACGATCTGGGACGCGCGTTGGACATCCTCCGCGACTGACGCGTCCCACCCGTTCCGACCGACGAGGGGACCGCCCGTGCGCGCCGGCGATCTGCTGCGGCAGTTGGACCAACGACTGCTGCCCCGCCTCGCGGCCACCGTGACTCGGCTCGGCCACGGCCCGAGCCGCACTCCGCTGCTCGGCTGGGTGGCGATGCTGTCGTGCACCGCGGTGCTGGCCACGGCCGTGCTCGCCACCAGTGGTCCGCCCCTGCCGGACCGTACGGTCGGCGAGGTGACCAGGGTGGGCGTGGTCGATGGCGACTCCATCCCCCGTTACGAGGCGACCGCGGCGGCAGACCTGGCCGCGTTGGCCGGCTCACTCGGCGACGGCACGTACGCCCTGGTCTCGCTCACCGAGTACCTCACCCCGGCCCGGCTCGCCGCGGTGGTCGGTAACGTGGGGGTCGCGGTGGTGTTCGGACGGGTGCCGCTGCCGCAGCGGCAGACCGAGATCGTCCGTATTCCGACCCAGCGGGTGCCGGAGGACGTGACGGCCGGGATGATCAAGCTTGCCGAGCGCAAGGAGCGCGAGGCCGCCGACTACCGGGCCCGGGCCACCGCGTTGGGCGGCGGCGGACCGGAGGAACGCGAGCTGCGTGGCCTGTACGTCAGCGGCGCCCAGGTCGCGGCGGCGGAGGCGGCCGCGTTCCGGGCCGAGTGCGCCTGCCTCTACGCTCTGGTGGTACGCGCCGAACCGGCGAAGCTGCGCGGCGTCGCGGCCCGGTCCGGGGTGCGGGTGGTGGATCCCGCTCCGGAGGTCCGGCGGTTGGAGCGGACCGTCTTCACCCCGCCGCTGCCCGAGCAGCGGGACATCGTCCGGCCGCCGGTCGACCGGACGGCCGCGTCGGAGCCGACAGTGAGCGCCACCGCAACCGCCGATGCCACCGC
The DNA here is from genome assembly GCF_057196645.1 of Micromonospora sp. ATLC16. Taxonomy (NCBI): domain Bacteria; kingdom Bacillati; phylum Actinomycetota; class Actinomycetes; order Micromonosporales; family Micromonosporaceae; genus Micromonospora; species Micromonospora sp. ATLC16. Next base: position 878 of record NZ_JBXUOW010000080.1, on the reverse strand, counting down.
AACCGTCGATGCCACCGCGGCCGTCACCGACAGCCCAGCCGCGCCGGAGCCGTCCGCGGCGGGCCGCTCGCTGACACCGCCGGAGGTGATGGATCCGTCACCGTCTCCGTCGCCGCCGTCGCCCGCACCTTCGGCTACGACATTGACGCCTTCGACCTCGGCGGACACCGTCGACGAGGATGATCCAGAGCCGACACCTTGACGACTGTCGACACATCCGGGTGCCGCCCGGTGTGGCCTCAGTAGGCTTTCGTTCGTAGCCTGTCAGACGGAGACCGAAGCGCTGGGGAGGCGATCCGTGGAGGGCAGCGAGACCGGTTGGGGACGGCCCGCCGAACCCGCACCGCGGTGGCGGGCGCTGCTCGACCGAGCCCGCCTCGGCGGACGCAGCGCAGAGCCGACCGCCGCCGAGCGGCGGGCCGAGGAACCACCGCCCGCACCGTCGCCTGAGCAGGTGCCGCGGCGGGGGCCCGGCACCGGCTACGCAGGGCGGGTGCCGGCCGTCGGTCAGCCGGCGGACCGGTCGTACGGCGAGGAGCCGGCCTACCGTGCCGAACCTGCCTACCGTGCCGAACCTGCCTACCGTGCCGAACCTGCCTACCGTGCCGAACCTGCCGACCCTGCCTACCGGGTCGACCCGGCTCATCCGGCCCAGACCTACCGGGGACAGTCGGCGCAGCAGTACCCGGCGGTGCCGGAGCCGCGTCGGCCGGAGCCGATGGAGTCCCGGTACAACCTGCTGGACAACGGCTACCGGCATGCCGCGCCGCCGCCGGTGGAGTCCCGGTACGCCCTGCTGGACAACGGCGGCTACCAGCCGCCTCCGGCGGTGACGGCACCGCCGGTGGCACCGTCGCCGGCCGTGCCGCCGCCGGCCC
>NZ_JBXUOW010000079.1:0-21175 GCF_057196645.1 Micromonospora sp. ATLC16 | reverse complement strand
GAAGCTAAGCCCTCCAGCGCCGATGGTACTGCACCCGGGAGGGTGTGGGAGAGTAGGACACCGCCGGACATTCTTCCGTTCAGGGCCACCCCCAGGGGTGGCCCTGAACGCGTTGGGGCTATTCCAGCTCTGTGCCCTTCCGCCCCGCGGTATCGGCGACGAGATGATGGGCCCGTTCGAGGAGATCTGGCCATCCGGCCGCCCATCGATCTCGCCGGGAGATCCGGGTGCAGGAGGAACGCCGGGTTCCGAAGCCGTCGCCCGATGACTTTGGATAAGCGGTGCCGCCGCGAGGCCGGTAGGGCATAGCGGCAAGCCGCCGACAGGAGACGAGACTAGCGGCAAGCCACCGACTGGAGACTCTGGACAACAAGCGGCCCCGCCTGCCGAGGCTGGCGGGGCCGTGACGGAGCTGGCACCCGGTGGAGGTCAGGAAGGCTCCTTGGCGCAGATGAAGCGCGGTTCCGCGCTGTAGGTCCAGGAGAACTTCTCCCGCTTGACGACCTTGCCGTCCTTCTTGAGGACCCGGAACGCGTCCTGCGTGAAGCCGTGACTGCCGTTGGCGGGAATGCAGCTGGGGCCCGGCTCCAGGTAGACCGTCTTCGGTGAGGTGATGTTCCGCCGGGGCCCGTACTTGGTCTTCACGCTGTCCCAGATCTTCGTGCTCCACATCGACACCGTCACCGAGCTGCCGGTGTAGGAGGTGTCGATCAGGACGCCGTGGTCGGTGTTGTTGCGGAACTTGAAGTCGAGGTTTGGCCAGAAGATGGTCGACTCGATGACCGCCGGGTATCGGCTGAAGTAGTACGAGTGTGGCTTGTGCTCGACGTCCTCCAGGCCAGCGTAGTAAGAGGCGTTGAAGAGGGTCGTGGTGAACTGCGACGTGCCGCCACCCACCCCCGGCACCAGCTTGCCGTCGAGGATCACCGGAGCGTCACGGTAGCCCTGTGCGTAGCCGCGTTCCCCGGTGTGACCGTTGAGCGAGAACGTCTCGCCGGGCAGGACCATCGTGCCCTTCACGTCGTTGGCGATGGTCACGATGTTCTGGCTGCGTGGCGAGGAGAGCCCGCCGGTGAAGTTGGTGGTGAAGGACGACACCTTCTCCTTGATCCCCAGGCCGCGCAGCTTCGCCGCGGTGAGCTTCGGCTCGACCGGCTTCAGGTCGGCGGAGATCTTACGACCCTGGCTGTGGGGAAGGACGGCGAGTAGGTCGGCGCCGAGGTCGCTGGTGTCGACCTGCTTGCCGGGTCGTCCGTCGCTCACCTTCGGTTTCCCGCCGGAGATGGTCATCGTGGCGTCCTTCGGGGCCACCTCGACGCTGTCGAGCTTGCTCCCGAGTGCGGCCTTCAGCTTCTTGACGTCCACGCTGGGCGTGAGCTTCCCGGACTTGTCGGCCTTGAAACGGAGGCCCTTCGCGATGGCCTCCGGTGGAATGGTGACCGAACCACGCTCGGTGGTCAGCTTGACCGGTGCCGCCACCGCCGGCTCGGCCAGCTCGGCGACCAACCGGTCCACCTCCTCGGCCGTGGTGGCCGGGTGGTTCTCGACCAGCGGAACAGTCACCGGATGCCCACCCAACCAGCCTTGCTTGACGGCCTCGGCGGAGTGCTCCGGATCGATGGTGAGGCTGGGCTTCGGGTAGCGCACCTTCGGCTTCATGCCGGAGAAGGTGATCGCCGGCTTGGTCATCTTTCGGCCCTGGTCGCCGACGAGCTTCGTCAGGGCGGTCTCCAGCTTCGGCACGTCGACCGAGACAACCGGCTCGACCTCCCGCGACCCGACCAGGCGGTCAACGGCGTGGGCGTTCGTTGCGGCGGCGGCGGCCACGGTGGCGTCCACGTCGACGGTGAGCCCCACCTCGGCGGGGTTGATCTCGGCTGTCCGCTCGCCAACCCGTACCTGGAAGGGGGCCTGGAGTTCGGCCGCGCGGCGGTCCAGTTGCGCCCGCAGCTCCCGCGCGGCCTCGGTCCGGCTGCGCCCACCGAGTTCGGTGCCGAGCACGCTGGTGCCGCGCGGCACGTCGCCCGCGTACGCCCAGATGGCCACCGCACCCACCGAACCGAGTACGGCGGTGGCCACGCCGGAGGCGAGTAACAGCCGGAACCGCCGGGAGCGGGCACCGCCGGGCGGGACGGGTGCGGGCCGCGCCGGCTCCTCGATCGGCCAACTGACCGCAGCCACCTGCACCGTGGGCCGTTCGTCGGCCGGCGGGGGACGTTCTTCGCCGTACAGCGTCACAACTACCTCTTAGCGACATACCGCCTGCGGAGCCAGGGGATCCTACTCCGGAAGAGAACCACGGTAGCCAACACCTCGCCTTGCTGGCAGCCTGCGTTCCGCTGCACCTGGATAATTCGGACGACTCGAATCGCGGCGTCTCGAATCACCGACTCAACGTAGCGCCTGGTGTGCCAACTGTGTTTCGAGGCGACTGGTTCACCTCACCGAAGGTCCGCGAGCAGCAGAAGCAGACCCTGAGTCCCGACCAGGCGCCACCGGCCGCCGACCCGGGTCGACCAGCCGGCGGTGCGGGAGGACGAGCGGGAGGGGTGGCCGCTCGCCGACACTCGTCAGAGTCGGGCCAGCGCCCGGCGCAGCGGGTCGAGGCCGAGCCCGCCGAGGTCGAGCGCCTGGCGGTGGAACTCCCGCAGGTCGAAGTCGGCACCCTTGCGGGCCTTCGCGTCCTCCCGCGCCTGAAGCCAGATCCGCTCGCCCACCTTGTACGACGGTGCCTGCCCCGGCCAGCCCAGATAGCGGTTGAGTTCGAAGCGCAGTATCTCGTCCGGCACCCGGCAGTGCGCCCGTAGGAACCTCCAACCCAGCTCGGGGGTCCAGCGTTCACCCGGGTGGAAGTCGAACGGGTTGTCCTTCGGAATCTCCAACTCCAGATGCATGCCGATGTCCACGATCACGCGGGCCGCCCGCAGCGCCTGGCCGTCCAGCATCCCGAGCCGGTTGCCCGGGTCGTCCAGGTAACCCAGCTCCTCCATCAGCCGCTCGGCGTACAACGCCCAGCCCTCGCCGTGCCCGGAGACCCAGCAGAGCAGCCGCTGCCAGCGGTTGAGCAACTCGGCCCGGACGGCGGTCTGGCCGATCTGGAGGTGATGCCCGGGGACGCCCTCGTGGTAGACGGTGGTCACCTCCCGCCAGGTGGAGAAGTCCGTGAGCCCCTGCGGCACCGCCCACCACATCCGACCCGGCCGGGCGAAGTCCTCGCTCGGGCCGGTGTAGTAGATGGAGCCGTCACTGGTCGGTGCGATCAGGCACTCGATCCGCCGGACCTGCTCGGGGATGTCGAAATGGGTGCCGTTGAGGTCGCTGATCGCCTGGTCGGCCAGCTCCTGCATCCAGTCGCGGAACGCGTCCCGACCCCGGATGGTGCGCGCCGAGTCGGCGTCCAACGCGGCCACGGCCTCGTCGATGGTGGCGCCCGGACCGGCGATCTGGGCGGCCACCGTCCGCATGTCGGCCTTGAGTCGGGCCAACTCGGTGAACCCCCAGGCGTACGTCTCGTCGAGGTCGATCCGGGCACCGAGGAAGTACTGGGAGGCCAGCTCGTAGCGCTCGCGGCCGGCGGCCTCCTTCTCCCGTCCTTGGGGCGCCAGCTCGGTGCGCAGGAACTGGCCGAACTCGGCGGTCGCCGCCGTGGCCGCCGCCGCACCACGGCGCAGCTCGGCACCGAGGGCGCTCTCCTCGCCCAGCCGCTCGACCAGCCCGTGGAAGACGTTGTCGCCGTCCGGATCGACCCAGGCGTCGCACTGCTTGGCCACCTCGATCAGCTGCTTACGCGCGCTGACCCGTCCGGCTGCCGCCGCCTCGCGCAGCGTGGTCTTGTACTCCTCCAACGCCTGCGGGAAGAGGTTCAGCCGGGCGGCCAGATTGGCCCTTGCCTGCTCCCCGTCGGTGGGCATCAGGTCGAAGATCATCCGGATCTCGTGCAGCCCGCTGGTGATGACGCTGACCTCGCTGGTGGTCTCCCCGGCGTCGTACCGGTCCAGTTCGAGGCCGAGGCGCTCCTGCATCGCCTCCCGCGCGGTGCGCTCGGTCTCCGTCTCCGGCTCGATGGTGTCGAGCTCGGCCAGGGCGCGTCGGGCCAACTCGGCGCGCCCGGCATACCCGTCCGGTGACAGGTCGTCGAACTTGTCGTCGTGGCCGGCGACGCCGACGTAGGTAGCGCCGGTCGGGCTCAGCGCCGCCCACTCGGCGACGTAACGGTCCGCGAGATCGTCGATTCTTCCCACGCTGCGCACTTTACTCGGTGCAGCGCGTCGGCTTGTCGATGAAGTCCTGCCGCCGGCTGCCGGGGGAGACGAACTGCACGGCCATGGTGCACAGGTGGGCCGGGCGGTTGGGCACGCGTCAGTCGCGTGTCCAGGCGACCAGCTCGTCGGCCGTCCACGTGTTGATCACGCGGTCGGCGGACACTCCGCACCGCGCGGCCCGCTCGCAGCCGAAGCGCTGCCAGTCCAACTGGCCGGGGGCGTGCGCGTCGGTGTTGATGGCGAACCGGCAACCGGCCTCCAATGCCCGCCGGATCAGCCGCTTCGGCGGGTCCTGTCGCTCCGGACGTGAGTTGATCTCCACGGCGACGTCGTGTTCCCCGCAGGCGGCGAAGACGGCGTCGGCATCGAAGTCGCTTTCCGCCCGGGTCCGGGCGCGGTGTCCCCGGTCGCCCGGCCCGGTCACCCCGGCCGGTCGGGACGAGACCATCCGACCCGTGCAGTGGCCCAGGATGTCCAGATGCGGGTTGGCGATGGCGGCCAGCATCCGGCGGGTCATCTTCGCCCGGTCGTCGTTCAGGCCGCTGTGCACCGACCCGACCACCACGTCCAGCCGGGCCAGCAACTCCTCGTCCTGGTCGAGCGACCCGTCGGCGAGGATGTCGACCTCGATGCCGGTGAGGATGCGGAACCCCTCCGGCAGCGCCTCGTTGAGCCGCGCCACGTGGTCGAGTTGACGGCGGAGCCGGTCGGCGGTCAGTCCCCGGGCCACCTTCAGCCGGGGCGAGTGGTCGGTCAGCACCAGGTACTCGTGGCCCAGTTCGACGGCGGCCAGCGCCATCTCCTCGATCGGTGAGCCACCGTCGGACCAGTCCGAGTGGGTGTGGCAGTCGCCGAGCAGGGCGGTACGCAGGGCGGTGGCCTCGGCGTCCAGATCGGTGCCCTCGGTGGCGACCAGCCGACGCAGGTAGACCGGCTCCTCACCGGAAAGCGACTCGGCCACGCAGCGGGCGGTGACGTCGCCGACCCCGGCCAGCTCGGTGAGCTTACCGGTGCGGGCCCGCGCGGCCACCTCCTCGGCCGGCAGCGCGGCCAGCGCCTTGGCCGCCGAACGGAAGGCGCGTACCCGATAGGTTGCCTCGTTCGCCCGCTCCAGCAGGAAGGCGATCCGGCGCAGATCGGCGATAGGGTCCCGCTCGCTCATGTCGGCAAACCTACGCGGCCCCGCCGGCGGTCGGGGTACGACCGGCGGCGCGGAGGGACGGATCAGGGACGGGATCAGGCGTACGGCAGCCGCACCACGGAGCGGTCCCCGACACCGAGGTTGGTGGGGTTGTTGCCGATCGCGGACCAGACCTCCACCCGGACCGTGCCACCCCGCAGGTTGCCGAGTGAACCGCTGCTGGAGTGCAGCCCGGCGGCCTGGGTGTAGTGCTCCCAGCCCGGCACCGGGTCGGTGGCGAAGTAGCGGTACGTCTCCACCCGTTCCCAACTGCCGTCCCCGGTCAGGTCGTACGAGACGCGGGCCTGCACCCCGTTGCCGACCGCCGTGCCGGCGTCCAGGAAGAGATCGAACGCGGTCTGCCCGCCGTTGTGGTCGAGGTCGAGCCCGGTCGCGGTGAAGACCACCGGATTGCGTGGCGTGCCGTCGTTGGTCGCGCCACCGGCGCTGGCCACGGTGGTGGTGCCGGCGCTGCCGGAGGCACCCAGACCACCACCGGACAGCAGGTAGCGCACCGGCGAGCTGGACGGCGGGTCGGTCGGCGTCGGTGTGGGAGTGGGCGTCGGGGTCGGCGTCGGCGTCGGGGTGGCCGTCGGCGTCGGGCTCGGAGGTGTACCCCCACCGCCGCTGCCCCCGCTCCAGGTGTGCGCCCCACTGGTGGTGGTACGTCCGGCCGCCACGGTCAGCTGCGTACCGTCGGAGAACCGTACGGTCAGCGGCGAGCCGGAGATGTTGCTGGCCACGTACGTTCGGGCGCCGTCGCGGTTGAACACGGCGGCCAGCGGGTGGTCGGCGGTGACCCCGGTGTCGAGCCGGCCGAGGGCGGCCAGGTTTCGGATCCAGTGGAAGGTGTGCGCCCGACTCTCGCCCTCTTCCGGGGTGTAGCCGGGGTTGGCCCGCAACTTGGCCAGCGCCGCGTCGGCGTCACCGAGGGCGAGGAACTGCCAGTGGATGTCCTGCCACACGGTCGGCTCGCCGCCGTTGTTGCGGACCAGTTCGGCGTACTTCACCGAGTTGTAGTTCGGGTGCTGGCCCAGGTAGAGGTGCCCACCGGTGATCGGCAGCAGGTTGATGCCCTGGATCATTTCGGGCTCCGCGCTGAACCAGGTGGCGTACGCGCCGCCGTCGCCCCAGACCATGCCCACGTTGGAGTGCCCGAACTCGGCGGGGAAGTTCTCGCCGGTGACGTCGAACCAGTACTCGTGGATCGCGGCGGCCTGGGTGGTGTACAGGTAGATGCCGGCGTCGCGTACCGCCGTGTCACCGGTGGCCTGTCCCCACTGGATGAGGGCGTTGGCGAAGTTCATCCCCTCCGACGACGACTCCTGGTTGTTGCCGCTGGCGAACGCGCCGTGCCCGGAGGCCCAGTCGTGTCCGGCGTAGATGTCGAAGTCGCGCAGGTACGGGAAGCGGGTGTCCGACCTGTCGTAGTTGTTCGCGTCCCGGATGAGCAGGTCGATCATGCCGCCGTACTGGTCGTCCCGAGCCCAGGCCGGGTCGAACTTGGCAAGCGTGGCGGCGGCGGCGATGTAGTAGCCGTAGTGGAAGTGGTGGTCGTTGAGTTCCTGGTCGGAGCCGTACGACGCCGGGTAGCCGATAAGGGTGCCCCACCGCTGGTCGTAGTAGAACAGCCGCTGGGTCTCGCCGGACGAGGCGGTCAGCCAGTCGTCGAGGGTGGCGCGGATGGCGTTCAGCGCCGAGGTACGGGTCTCGGTGTCCCCGACCAGGTCGGCGATCTCGGCGATGCGGGCCGCCCGGCCGAGCCCCTTGCCGGTCCAGTAGGTGTCGCTCCCGCGCTGGTCCATCGGGTTGCTCCGCGCCGCCGCCAGGTGCTGCCGCAGCGTGGTCAGGTCGCTGCCGGCTCCGGTGGCGACGGCGGGCAGCTCGGGCAGTACGCCGTTGAACCGCATCGAGGTGCGGAACTCGCCGACGCCGGTGACCACCTTCATCCGCCCCCGGGCGGACGGGTAGGTCGGCGTGATCGGCGTGGCACCGGTCAGCGCCCGCCAGTGGTGCGGGTAGAGGCTGACCACCGTCCGCGTCTCGGTGCCCTCGCGGGGCGTGGTGGTGAAGGTGTACCGGGTCTCCACCCGGCTGGTCGCCGCGTTGTAGCTGTAGCTGACCCGGGTGCCGGTGACGTGGGCGTGCGCGTACTGACCGTAGGTGTTGGCGAGCTGGGTGCGGGCGGTGCCGCCACCGGTGGCCGGGAGCAGCGCGACGCTGAAGTAGCCGCGCCCGGCGAGGTTGGAACTGATCCGGTTGCCGCTGACGGTCCAGGTCGCGCCGGTCGGCGCGTACGCCACGTAGTCGTGGCCGCGCACGGTGAAGCCGATGCTGCTTCCGTTGTTGGACCAGACCGTGGGGCTGCCGCCGGTCGCGTTGATCACCGCGTCGCCGCCGCTGGCCCGGAAGTACGCAAGCGGCAACCCGTGGCCGATGGTGGCGCGCATCGTCCGCGCCCCGTCGCTCCAGTACGGGGTGACCGTCCAGTCCGTCCAACCGTCGACAAGTGCGTTGGGGGCGGCCAGTCCGGCCACACCGACCCGGATGTCCTCGACGTACGGGTACTTGAACTCGCCCACCCCGGTGGCGGTGCCGGAGATGGCCGGGGTCGAGGTGGCGGAGAAGCCCAGCCCGTCGGTGACAGGCTGGTAGGACACCGGATGCGCGTGCAACGGCTCGCTGAAGGTGCAGTTCAGCCGCTTCCACAGCAGCGACGACCACCAGTCGTTTGTGGGTACGGCCCCGGATGGCGCGGCGGCGGTGACGTACTGCCGGGGGTTGCTGGCGATGTTGCCGCAGCCGCCGGGGAGCGGGCCGACCGCAGTGGTGGTGTAGCTGCCGGCGCCGACCGGCGCGGCCTGCGCGGCGGAGCCGGCGATGACGGCCAGCCCGCCGAGGACGAGGGTCGCGGCGGCGGTGGCGGCCAGGATTCGATGGTGGGGGCGGCGTGGGACGGGAGGTCTCATCTTTCCTCCAACGCGTGCCGGCCCGGCCGCGCCGGTCGGCGCACGCTTCGTCGTTATTGTGAACTTAGCTACCTGAGAGAGCGCTCTCTCTGGTCTACCGGACGGTAGTTCACCGGCGAGACCTGCGTCAATGTTTCGGACTGATGAACCCGGATGGCGCCGATCAGCGCGCGGGCGGTTTGCTCGGGCAGCCGTGCTTGCGATGCCACGCGGCCACCTCGGCCGCCGGCTCCCGATTGCCGCCCTTGCGCCACGAGTCGAGGTACGGCGCGGGCCAGACCACCCCCCGGCGGATCCACCAGCCGTCCTCGCCCAGGCACGGCGGGGAGATGCCGAAGTGCAGATGGCAGACGTTGTTGGCGTTGCCCGTCCGGCCCACCGTGCCGAGCCGTTGACCGGCCCGTACCCGCACCCCCGCGTCGATGCCCTCGGCGATCTCGGTCAGGTGCGAGCCGTAGTAGCGCACCCCGTCGTCCCCGATGACCGACACGGACAGGCCGCCGTTGTAAGGCCCCTGCGGACCGCTCTTCTGGTACCGGTCACGCCGGCTCACCTCACCGATCGCGCCGTCGGTGACCGCGACCACCGGCTCACCGCAGTCGGCGAAGATGTCCGTCCCCGGGTACGCCGAGTGGGTCGGGTGGTACGCCACCTTCTTGGCGCGTACCGGAAAGATGTGGGGCAGGCCCTCGCGCGGTGCTGTCGCCGCCGGCTGATCCGTGAGGTCGGGCGCCGCGCTGGTCGGTGTCGGTGCGCCGGTGGTCGGCGCGGTGGCCGGTCCGGGCACGGCCTTCGGGCTGCCTACGGCGGTCGGGCTGGTCACAGCGCTCGGGTCGGCGTCCGTCGGCGTGCCGGGCGTGCCGCAGCCGCTCGCCGCGAGCACCGGCACGATCAGCAACAGGGCGTACGCGCGCCGGCGTCCGATCGTCAGCGGAACCATCCGGCCATCCTGACAGACTCGATACGGTGGTAGCACAGCGTCCGTGCGTGTGGAGGTGTGGGTACCGGTGTTGCCGTACAACCCGTCGGGCCTCTTCCCCTCCGGACGGCCGCCGCGCCCCGCCTACCGCGAGCCGAACCCGGTCGGTGGCGCCGGTGTCGCAGCGGGAGCGGTCGGAACACTGGCCTGGCTGGTCCTCTTCGGCCTGCTCGGTGGCAGCCTCGTCGGGTACGTCTGGTGGACGCTGCTCGCCGGTGCGCTGGCCTGGCTCGCGGCCCTGGCGTTGGTCAGGTATGGCGACCGGGGGGTGGCCGCCGGCATCGCGATCGTCACCGCCGGAGGGTGGAGCATTGCCACCGCCGCGGTCTTCACGCGCTGGATGAGCAGCGGTGACTGGCCGCTCTGGTGAACCGTGCCGACGGCGGCTGCGGTGCGTCGTCGCGCAGACACCGAAACCCGTCTTGACTGGATCACCGTAACTCGGCACTCTCCCGGTATGGCCTGTACCACTCCGCGGCTGGATCCCGATCGCAGCCGCCGCCGCCTTCAGCTTCTGGCGCAGTTGGCGGACGCGCGCGCGGTACGCGAACGCGAACGGCCACAACGCGCCCGAACCGCACAGCTCCGCCAACTGATCGCCACTCGCCGACGCCTCGCCGGCTGAGCGGCTCGGAGATCCTTCCCCGGGAATGACCGGCCCTTCGGGGCGTTGACCGTTCGCCCGCCGACCTGACCGGCTAACGTGCACGCGTAACGGATCGGCGAGTGCTGTGCCGAGGCAACTTGGGGGAAACGTGTCGTACTTCGCTGCGGCCGTCGTGCGCGAGAAGGGCGGCTGGACGGCCGCCGAGCTGAGTCTGCGGGATGCCGCCGACGTCGACGAGGTCGCCGAGCGGCTCCGCGACATCGCTCCCGACGCGGACCTGTCGCTGCTGTTCGTCGAGGCGGACGACACCTACCTGGTCATCCTGCGTCTTGACGAGGGCGAGGACCTGCGGGTTTTCGGCTCCGACTCGGCGTACGCGGAGGAGGCCCGGCTGGGTGCCCTGCTGGTCGGTGACCTGAAGACGTCGGTGACCGGGCTCGACGACGCCGAGGAGGTGCGTCCGACCACCACAGGCGATGGTGAAGACGGCGACCAGCCGGCCGTCGATCCGGAGGCGGACCCGGTGGGCGAGGCGGATCTCCTGACCGACCTGGGCATCCCCGCGCAACGGCTGCTCGCCCTCTGCGCCCACGAGGGGATGATGCCGGCCGACGTCACTGCCGAGATCTGCCAGGTGCTGGGTTGCGTGGACGACGTCGAGGAACTGCGTGAGGTCTGAGCCGTCTGACGTGACCGATCCGGCGCTGGAGACGGTCCGGCCGGGGCAGCCCACGCCCGGTTCCGTCGGCCGGCGCGGGCCGGGAGCGGACGAGGGCCTGGCCGACCCGACCGGTACCGGCCGGCGACAGCGGCACGAACTCTGGATGCGTCGCGCCCTCGAAGTCGCGGTGACCGGGGGCGTTGCGTCGTCGGAAGGCGGTGGCAGTTCGGTGCCCCCGGGCGGAGGTGCGGCCGGTTCCGCCCCGGGCGGAGGTGCGGCTGGCGCGGCGGTCGGTGACGTCGTCGCGGGTGGGCCCGGCCAGGCCGGCGACGTGCCGGTGGGCGCGGTGCTCTACGGCCCGGACGGCAGTGAGCTGGCGATCGGTCGCAACGAGCGCGAGCTGACCGGCGACCCGACCGCGCACGCCGAGGTGCTCGCGCTACGCCGGGCCGCCCAGCGGCTGGGCCGCTGGCGGTTGGACGGCTGCACCCTGGTGGTGACCCTCGAACCCTGCACGATGTGTGCCGGGGCGCTGGTCCTGGCCCGGGTCTCGACGGTGGTCTTCGGTGCCTGGGAACCCAAGACGGGCGCCGCCGGTTCGCTCTGGGACGTGCTGCGCGACCGCCGACTCAACCACCGTCCCGAGGTGTACGGCGGCGTCCTGGAGACCGAGAACGCCGCTGTCCTGCGCGCATTCTTCCGCTGACGTCGCCATGTCACCCAGACGCAAATATTTCTGGCTGAAATCCTCATCCCGAGGCCGCTGGCTAAGGCCAGGAGGTCGTCACACCGACCCGACACAGAGCGTCCCACCACCGCACGGGGGCGGCGGGACGCTTCGGCGGTGGCTCAGGCGGTGATGGTGTCCAGGGCGATCTCGACCATCTGGCTGAAGGTCTGCTCCCGCTCCTGCGAGGTGGTCTTCTCGCCGGTCTTGATGTGGTCGCTCACCGTCAACAGGGTCAGGGCGCGGGCCTTGAACCGGGCCGCGATCGTGTACAGCGCCGCCGACTCCATCTCCACCGCCAGCACGCCGTACTCGGCGAGGCTGTCGTAGAGGTCCGGCCGGTCGGTGTAGAAGGCGTCCGCGGCCAGGATCGGCCCGACCCGCATCGCGACGCCGCGCCGCTCGGCCACCTCCACCGAGGTACGCAGCAGCCCGAAGTCGGCGACCGGGGCGTAGTCGATCAACCCGTCGAAACGCATCCGGTTCATGTTCGAGTCGGTGGACGACCCGATCGCCGCGATCACGTCGCGCAGTTGGAGATCCTCGCTGAGCGCGCCGCACGAGCCGACCCGGATCAGCGACTTCACGCCGTACTCGTTGACCAGCTCGTGGGCGTAGATCGACGCCGAGGGCATGCCCATGCCGGAGCCCTGCACGGAAACCTCCACGCCGTTCCAGCGGCCGGTGAAGCCCAGCATGCCCCGGACCGTCGAGTAGCAGTTCGCGCCCTCGAGGTAGGTCTCCGCGATCCACTTGGCCCGCAGGGGGTCACCCGGCATCAGGACCCGCTCGGCGATCTCGCCCGGCTTCGCGCCGATGTGCGTACTCATGGCATTGATCCTGCCAGGCCAGCCCCGCAGGGACCGGTTCGGCGTCGGAACCTGTGGTCCTGTACCCTCGTCGGCGGTGGCGTGTCCGAGTGGCCTAAGGAGCACGCCTCGAAAGCGTGTGAGGGTTTACGCCCTCCGAGGGTTCAAATCCCTCCGCCACCGCTCGTGAGCAGCGCGAACGCCCGGCAGGTCCGCGAGGACCGGCCGGGCGTTCCGCCTCTGGTCTCACTTCAAAGCAGCACCGACACCGACTTGCCGTGTCAGCCGCCGTTCAGCCAGTTGCGGATGTGCCGCCGAGCCCGGTGGACCTGCGACTTGGCCGTGCCGGCGGGAATTCCGATCTCGGCGGCGATCTCGTCGTAATCAAGCTGGCGCAGGTCCCGAAGGACGGGACCGACCGCACCGAAGAGATCGTGAGCACCCTCCGGACCAGCGACTCGCTCGCCCCGGCGGCCTAGAACTGTCCCCAGTTGTGCCCCCGTTGAATCGGTAGCGGCGCGTCTCCCGGGTGCCGTCCGCCCATCGGACGGTCGTCACGATCACTCTCTCCTCGACCGCGTACGACAGGAACGTCATGCGCTCACCCGGCCGGCTGGGCGGGTCGGCCTCGATCACCCCTACCGCCCGCCTCTCCTTCTGGTCGTAGCCGAGCTGGACCATGATGAGCGCCTGGTCCATTGCGTCGCTGCCGCACTCGATGAGGATGAGGGCGTCCTCGGTGATCGGGCTGTTGGCCGGCTCCTCGGTGAGAAACTCGGCGTACACGGGCCGTGCACCGCCGGGCAGCATCACGCAGTTGTTGGCACCCGAAGAGGCCCGGCCATTCCGGAACGTGATGTCTCCCAAGTCCATGAAGGACATACCCCCCAGCCGCACGTTCGCCCAGTCGGTTGCACGGATTCCGCGCGGCTTGGGCGACCTCGACCCGGTCGGCTTCGCGGCGGTGGGCGACGGGGTGCGGGGGACACCGGCGGGCGGGGTGACGGTGGCGGTCGCCGACGGGGTGCCGGGGACACCGGCAGGCGGGGTGTCGGTGGTGGTCGCCGACGGGGAGCCCGCCGGTCCTGCGGCACCGCCAACATTGTTCGGCCTGGAGGTACAGCCGGCGAGGAGCGAGGCGCCGATTGCCGCGATCAACAGGGTTCGTGCCCGCATGGGGTCGTCCTTCCAAAGGCGTCTGGTGTCGTGCTGTTTGATGCGGGTTCTCGTGACCGCGTTCGCCCCAGCGGCAGCAGATTTGTGCCGTAGCTGCCGAGGGGGATCGGGGCAGCCGGTGCCGACCGTGCCGGCGTCACGCTCAGTTATCGATTGCCTTCACTGAGAATTAGTGCCATGGTAATTGCATGGTGGCGGTCGACGACGGTCCAGTACGACACCCGTTGAACGTCGACGCGGATGGCGTCGACCGGACGCGCGGCCCGGAGAAGCACCCCTACTACGCGCAGCTCGCCGCCTCGGAATCCGGCGTCCTGCCGGTGGTCCGTCAGGTTGGCGGGAGGTGGCTGCCGGCGCTGCTGATCTGCCGGTACGACGACGTCCGGGAGGTGCTCCGGCGACAGGACCTGTTCTCCCGGGCTGCCGCCGCCCACGCCGACCAGGTCGATGTGACCGGGACGATGCTCGGCATGGACGGGGCGGAGCACGCCGCGGTCCGGGGAACGGTGAAGGACGGCTTCACCAAGCCTGCCGTGTCCGGGCTACGCGAGACGGTGCGCGCGGCTGCCGAGGCTCAGCTCGCGGTGCTGGCCGCCAAGGGCGGCTCGGCGGATCTGGTGGGTGACTTCGCCGTACCGTTCGCCCTGAACGTGATCTCCGATCTGCTCGGCCTGCCCGAGCCGGACCGGGCGCAGTTCCGCCGCTGGGGCGACATGTTCATGGGCACCGCCGACCTCACCCGGGCCGATGCCGCCCGGTCCGCCGAGGAGATGGGGGGCTATCTGTGGCAGCAGTTGGACGGGCGGCGCGGTTGCCCCCGTGATGACCTGATGACCCGGATCGCCACGGCGGCGGCGGACCAGCCGGTGGACGTCCAGGTCAAACTTCCACTCTCGCTGATCGTCGGCGGATGGGAGACCACGGCCAGTTCCATCTCGACCTTCGTGTACCTGCTGCGCACCCGCCCGTACGCCGGGCACGACTGCGCGTGGGACTACCTGCTGGAGCATCCGGAGCAGGTCGACGGGGCGGTCGCCGAGTTGGAGCGGCTGCACTCGACCTCCAACGGCGACGAGATGCCCCGGCGGGTGATGGCGGATGTGACGCTGCCCAGCGGCGCGCGGCTGACCGAGGGCGACGTCGTCATCCCGTCGCACGACGCCGCCAACCGGGACCCGCGGGTCTTCGCCGACCCGGAGCGGATGGATTTCGGCCGGGACCCGAACCCGCACCTCTCGTTCGGGTACGGCCCGCACTACTGCGTCGGCGCGCACCTGGGCGCCCTGGAGGTCCGGCTCGCGCTGGCGCTGCTGCTGCGCGAGCTGCCGACGTTGCGGCTGGCCGTGGCTGCGGACGAGGTGCGGTGGAAGCAGGGGCACGCCATCCTCGGCCCGGTGGGACTGCCGGTCAGGTGGTGACGCGGCTCAGCAGGGGGCGTGGCCCTCGACGAAGAGGCGGTGGGCCCAGTCGGCGTACCCGGCGATGATCTTCTGCACCGTCTGGCCGTCGTGCAGGAACAGGTAGGCGCGGTCGCCGTTGCGGGCGAGCAGGCCGTCGAAGCGGTACGTGCGCTGTGGAGCGCGCAGTTCGCGTACCGTCGGATAGTTCGCCCGGACGTCGGCGACGGGCGAGCCGGCCGCGATGCCCTCGGGAGTGCGGACCGGGTCGCCGGCCCAGAGCAGCACCAGCCGATCGTCGATGAAGATCGGGCTTATCTCGTCGTACCCGGCCAGCGTCGGGCCGCAGGCGTCGATGTCGGTACGCAGGATGCCGCGCCGGGTCAGCTCGCTCTCCGAGTCGCCGAAGTCCACATCGGCCACTCCGTCGAGATCGACGACGCTCAACGACGCGACGGGCTCGTGGACGGCGATGGTGTCCGGTGGCATGACTCCGCTACCCGATGCCGAGGCAGCCAGAAGCAGTGCGGCGATGAAGCCGAATTGTCGCAATTTCATCAGAATCCCCCACTCCCCAACGTGACGGGGGCGCTGAGGTTATTGCCGAGACTCCCATTCGTCGGCCAATTCGTCCCAGTAGTCGGCGCTGAGCCCTCGCCGCCCGTGCGTGAGCCATCCCTCGGTGCTCCGCTCGACGTGTAACCCCAGCTCAGCGAAGGGGTCGATCCATCGGCCCGGCTCCACGCCCAGCTCGAGCAGCGCCGCGTTGATCGGCCACTCCGGGCGCGGCCCGTCGAACGCCGCGTCGAAGCGCGGCCCCCAGGCGAGGCCGCCGTCGAGCCAGACCGCCGCGGCCTGGTGTCCGGCCCCGGCGGCGAACTCCGCCTCGACGTACGCCAGCGGGCCGCGCACCGACCAGCGGGCCAGGACCTCGGTCAGCGTGGGGGAGAGGATCAGCGTGAAGGGGTGCTCCCGGTCGGGGTCACCGGTGAGGTAGTCCGGTGGGGTGCCGGTCAGTTCCTGCACGAGCTGCGGCGTGACCGGCAGCAGCGCGAAGTCCTGCCGCAGTTCGCCGAGCACGGCATGATCCAGCTCGCGGGTCTCCTCGCGCAGCAGCTCGGCGTCCGCGACGACCGCGCTGAGCTGGTAACTCACCCGGCGTCCACAACCTGTGGATAGAACATGTGTACGACGGTGGTCAGGTCTTGTCGACGGTGGCGACGAAGGCCCGCCACGCGGCCGGGCTGAAGACCAGTGCCGGGCCGGTCGGGTCCTTCGAGTCGCGTACGCCCACCACGTCGGGCAGGTTCCGGGCGACCTCGACGCAGTCGCCGCCGTTGCCGCTGCTGCGGCTGCTTGTGTGCCACCGGGCGCCGGACAGCGCCGGGGTGCCGTTCACTGCCATGATTCCGCCACCTCCCTGATCAGGTCGACCGACTGCCAGTGCGAGAGCGTCTCGCCGCGCACGTTCTCCCACGCGGCAAGTATCGCCGCGATCTCGGCCTGCTCGCTGACCACCTGCCCCTGCAACTGGTTGTCCAGGTAGCCGGCGATGCGGTGATCGGACGCGGTCGCCAGCACGAACGGGCCGTTCAGCCCAGCGTATTCGCCCACTGTGGACGGCACCACATGGATCCGGACGTGCGGTTGGGTGGATGCCTCGGCGAGCGCCAGCAGTTGCTCGCGCATGGTGGCCGGGCCGCCGACCGGCCGGCGCAGCACCGCCTCGTCAAGCACTGCGGTGAGCAGCGGCGGCTCCTCGCGGTGCAGGATCAACTGGCGGGACATCCGGTGGTCGACCAGCCGCGACACCTCGCTGCGCGGGATCAGGCCGCCGCCGGTGAGGACCGCGCGGGCGTACGCCTCGGTCTGGAGCAGGCCGGGTACTACCAACGGTTGGTATGAACGCAGCGTCGTCGCCTCGCGCTCGATCTCCTGCCAGGGGCGGAACCAGACCAGCGCCCGACGTCGCGAAATGTCCGGCCAAATGTCGGAGACATTCTTCCGGAGCGCATCTGCCGCCGTGAGCCGGTGCCGGGCATGCGGGATCCGATCTTCGAGCAACCAGCGGCTCACCGTCTTCGGGTCGACGCCGACGCGTTCCGCGAGCGACTCGATCGTGTGCCCGGTGTCCCGCAGTGCCACCCGCAGCGCGTCGTTCATGGCCGCCTCCCATCGGACGTCTCGAATATCCGCCGACCATACCCACACGCCATGTAGTTGTCCCGTTACCTGCGGCAAGTTGGGGTATCGATGGCGCGGCCGGTGGAGGTTCATCCCCCTTTGACCCGGCGGTCGTGACATCGGGGGGCCGCCGCCGGGCGAGCAACCACGGCGGCCCCCATCCACCAATCGACGGTGGCGGCGGGGCGGGTCGGTGGAGTCGGGCCGGTCGGTGCCGTCGGATAGCGCCCGGGCGGTGCCGCCGAGCAGGGTTGGCGCTGGTGGGCGGGCTCGCTCATCGCCGCCGTTGAGGGCCGGCGAGGAACCAGGTAGATGCCCCTGCGCAGCCTGTCGATTGGCCGTGCGGCGCGGCGAAGCTCCGGCTGCTGGGCGAGTACCGGGACGATCGGGCCGCGTTGCTGGTGCACCTCGCGGCGCTGTACGCGCAGGCCAGCGCGGAACTCGGTGACCCGACGTCGGCGGTCGGGCTGTTCGACCGCTTCGTGTCCTGGGCGCGTGTGCGAGGTTAGGAGGCTGTCCGCGTACCGTCGCGGGTGCTGGACCGCCGTCCCCAGCGGAAGTGGCGGGCGGGGCGCGCCGGAGACGGCGGCGGCGTACCGACCGGAGGCCGCGCGGCGTTGCCGGCGGCCCCCGTCCCCGTGTCGGTCCGGGTCGCCGTGCTCAGCCCGCCTCGGCGACCTGCTGCGGTGATTGCTTGCCGGGCCGGGCGACGAGCAGCGTCGCGACGGCGACCGCGAGACCGGCGATGGTCAGCCCGAGGATCAGCCAGGACGGTCCAACCGGGTAGTAGTACTCGCCCGGGGTGAAGGCGCTGTGCACGGTGAGCAGGCCGCCGTCGTCAACGCCGCCGCCGGCGCGGACCATCCGCACGGCGTTGCCGTACAGCGCGAGCGTCGGTAGCGCCAGCGCCAGCAGCGAGGTCCTGCCGAGCCCACCGGCGGTCATCCGCCGTCCGAGCGGCGCTGCCACCATGTGGTACGCGACGGCCGCCGCGACGAGCCAGCCGACGACCAGCCCGCCGGCCATGCCGATGGCGACCAGGGGCAGGAAGGCGGCGGTACGGGTTGGCGTGGCGTCGATCGAGACCTGGCCGCCGTCGTCGGCGGTATACGCGCGGACCCGGATGAGCAGGCCGTCGGACTCGGCGTCGAACCGGGCGCCACGCAACGGGGTCTCGGTGGTGGTGTCGTCCGAGTTTAGGGTGACCCGGCGCGCGGAGAGCGGAGTGGACTCGGAGACGGACCAACCCGCATCGGCGAACCGCTGCCGGACCTGCTCGCCGTTCCAGCTGGCCGCGACGACGTCGATCACGTTGCTCCGGTCGGCGTGCCAGTTCGTCTCCACGCGGTACTGGCTCGACTCGCCGAGCCCGCCGGCCAACTGCGTCAGGCGCGCCGCGCTGTCGTCGTCGGGCAGGTCCGCGAAGGTCTGGGCGCCGAGCCAGGAGCCGGCGGCGGCACCGAAACCGCCCATGACCAGTGCGGTGAGCAGCGCCGCGAGCGCCATGAACGGCCGGCCGGCGGGCAGCCGGAACCGCAGCCGCAGGCCGCTGACGATCAGGTGGAGGGCCTCACCGGCCCGGGGACGGCGTTGGCCCGGTTCCGCCATCTCCAGCAGCGTGGTCACCACCTCGGTACCGTGCCGCCGCCGGTGCCGACGCGGGTAGGCGAGCAGCAGCCTGCGGTAGCCACGCTCCAGCCGGTCGTCGGCGATCGGCCAGGCCGCCGTCATCCGGTCACCTCGCCTGCGGTCGGGGCGCTCACCAGGCCGAAGCTCAGCGCGCCGCCCAGGCGCTTGCCCAACTGGATCTCGGCTGCGGTGGCGTGCCGGCGTAGCCGCTCGACCTGCGCCTGCAACGCGGCGGCACCGGCATCGCTGAGCCGGTAGTAGCGGCGCAGGCGGCCCTCGACGGCCTCCTCCCGGTCGACGGCGACCAGGCCCTGCTCGGCCAGCCGGTCCAGCGCACCGTAGAGGGTGCCAGGCCGCAGCTTGACCTCGCCCGCCGACAGCTCGTCGACGGACCGGATCACCCCGTAGCCGTGCAGCGGCTGCGCCGCCAGCGCGGTGAGGATCAGAAAGGTGGGTTCCTGCATGAGCACAACCGTACGGCGACCGTTATATGCCGTCAACCGTTCGTTACGGTCAGGGAACCTGGCCTGCGGCCATGCCGCTCTGACGCCGAACGCCTACGCCGACGTCGTCGCAGCCCGGGGAGAGCGCCGGTAATCCGATCGACGGCTCTGACGCGCAGATCGCGGCCATCTGTCGGTCCCAGGCGGCTACCCTCGCCACCCGTAACGTCAAGGACTTCAGCGATACCGGCATCGTCGTCGTGAACCCCTGGGAAGAACTGCCCCACTGAAGCCGTCGGCTGCGGCTGGCGGGTAGGCAGGTCGGAGACGGTAGAAACGACTCAGGGCCGGTCCCCGTGGGGGCCGGCCCTGTCGTTTTTCCTGCTCAGAAGAGCGGAGGATACGAGATTCGAACTCGTGAGGGTGTTAACCCAACACGCTTTCCAAGCGTGCGCCCTAGGCCTCTAGGCGAATCCTCCGCGAGTCAGGATACAGGTCCGCGCCGAGCTTCCCACCCCACCACCCTCTGAAGATCCACCGTGGGTCGGGTAGGCTGGGGCCACCTCCCGTGCGGCGGTATCTCGTGAACCTCCCCAGGGCCGGAAGGCAGCAAGGATAAGCGAGCTCTGCCGGGTGCACGGGGGGCCTTTCTGTCTCTGGCGTCCTCTGGCGTCCTCCGGTTGCG
This sequence comes from Micromonospora sp. ATLC16, assembly GCF_057196645.1. Lineage (NCBI taxonomy): Bacteria > Bacillati > Actinomycetota > Actinomycetes > Micromonosporales > Micromonosporaceae > Micromonospora > Micromonospora sp. ATLC16. The sequence goes on along the minus strand of NZ_JBXUOW010000079.1, from coordinate 1,467 downwards.
GCATCTTGGGGTTTCCCGGCCGCTGGAGGCCGCAAGATGCCGCAACCGGAGTGGATCATCCCGCCAGCGTGACCAGCGTGACCTGCCGTAGCGGGAGTGGATCACCCAGCGGCCCGGCCTGCCGCAAGCCGGGCGGGCCACCCGGGGCTGCCCGGCGGGGTGGGTGGTCAGGTGGGCGAGGTGGGCGCAGAATGGCTCGGTCGAGAGGAGGCGGGACGCCGTGGCACTGGCGCTCTACCGCAAGTACCGGCCGCGTACCTTCGCCGAGGTCATCGGGCAGGAGCACGTCACCGAGCCGTTGTCGCAGGCGCTGCGCAGCGGGCGACTCAACCACGCGTACCTCTTCTCCGGCCCACGCGGCTGCGGCAAGACCTCAAGCGCCCGCATCCTGGCCCGCTCGCTCAACTGCGAGCACGGCCCGACCCCGGAGCCCTGCGGCACCTGCGACTCGTGTCGGTCGCTGGCCGGTGACGGGACCGGGTCGATCGACGTCATCGAGATCGACGCGGCCAGCCACGGTGGCGTGGACGACGCCCGTGAGCTGCGGGAGAAGGCGTTCTTCGCGCCGGCCAACAGCCGCTTCAAGATCTATGTCATCGACGAGGCGCACATGGTCTCGTCGGCCGGCTTCAACGCTCTGCTCAAGCTGGTCGAGGAGCCCCCGGAGTACGTCAAGTTCATCTTCGCCACCACCGAGCCGGAGAAGGTCCTCGGCACCATCAAGTCGCGGACCCACCACTACCCGTTCCGGCTGATCCCGCCGAAGGTGCTCCGGCCGTACCTGGAGCAGCTGACCCAGGCCGAGGGGGTGCAGGTCGAGCCGGCGGTGTTCCCGCTGGTGGTGCGCGCCGGTGGCGGCAGCGCCCGGGACAGCCTCTCCGTACTCGACCAGCTCATCGCCGGTGCCGGGCCGGACGGGGTGACCTACGCCGGTGCCGCGGCGCTGCTCGGGGTGACCGACGCGGCGCTGATCGACGAGATGTGCGACGCCCTCGCCGCCGGGGACGGCGCCGCCGCGTACGCCACCGTCGACCGGGTCGCCGAGGCCGGGCACGACCCCCGCCGGTTCGCCGCCGACCTGCTGGAACGGCTCCGCGACCTGATCGTGCTCCAGCAGGTGCCCGACGCGGCGACCAAGGGCCTCATCGACGGACCGGACGACCAGATCGAGCGGATGGCCGCCCAGGCGCAGCAGCTCGGCCCGGGCACGCTTTCCCGGTGCGCCGACATCGTGCACGACGGCCTGGTGGAGATGCGCGGCACCACCGCGCCCCGGCTGCTGCTGGAGTTGATCTGCGCCCGGATGCTGCTGCCCGGCGTCGACGACGCTACCGGCGGCCTGCTCCAACGCCTCGAACGCATGGAGCGCCGGCTCACCCTCGCCGGCACCGACGCGCCGCCGGCCACCGCCGGCTCCGAGCCCGCGACCAACCCCCCGGCGGTACGCACCCAGCCTCCCGCCGCGCC